>CALZFY010000009.1:0-50950 GCA_945786935.1 uncultured Lachnoclostridium sp. | reverse complement strand
CACAAAGCTTTTTGCCCACGATTCTTTCCCGCTGTGTGACATTGAGTTTAAAGCCCGTAAGGGACAGTCTGGTGCGTAAGTTTCTTATGGAACAGGTGCATATTCCTGATTATCAGGCAGATATCTGTGTTTCCTTTGCGCAGGGAAATATAGGAAAGGCAAAACGGCTTGCCATGTCAGAAGAGTTTGAAGAGATGAAAGATCATATGATCCGTCTGGTGAAATATATCCAGGACATGGAAATTTCAGAGCTGATTGAAAGCATGCGTAAAATGACAGAATTCAAGGCAGATATTTCAGATTACCTGGACCTTTTGATGGTCTGGTATCGGGACGTCTTATTATATAAAGCAACCTGGAATCCGTCTGCAGTTGTATTTTCTGATGAGATCCATACGATCACAAAGATGGCTTCCAAAAGCTCCTATGAGGGAATTGAGACGATTTTGAAGGCATTGGACAAGGCAAAGATCCGTCTGGCTGCCAATGTAAATTTTGATCTGACCATGGAGCTTTTGCTGTTGACAATGAAGGAGAATTAATTTATGGCAAAGGTAATAGGGGTGCGTTTTCGAAATGCCGGTAAGGTATACTATTTTGCACCCGGAAAATTAAGGATTCGTCAGGGAGACCACGTAGTGGTGGAAACTGCCAGAGGAATCGAATATGGATATGTTGTACTTGGTATAAAGGAAGTTGAAGACAGTAAGATCATACAGCCTTTAAAGCCTGTTATGCGTGTGGCAACACCGGAGGATGATGAAAAGGCAAGAAAGAATAAAGAGAAGGAAAGAGAAGCATTTAAGATCTGTCTGGAAAAGATCCGTAAGCATGAGCTGGAGATGAAGCTTATTGATGCTGAATATACTTTTGATAATAACAAGGTGCTGTTTTATTTTACAGCAGACGGAAGAATCGATTTCCGTGAGCTGGTAAAGGATTTGGCATCTGTATTTAAGACAAGAATTGAGCTTCGCCAGATTGGAGTCAGAGATGAGACAAAGATCTTAGGCGGAATCGGCACCTGCGGAAGACCGTTATGTTGTCATTCCTATCTCTCAGACTTTGTACCGGTTTCCATCAAGATGGCAAAAGAGCAGAATCTGTCTTTAAATCCTACCAAGATTTCCGGTGTATGCGGAAGACTCATGTGCTGCTTAAAAAATGAGCAGGAAACCTACGAGGAATTAAACAGTCATCTGCCAAATGTAGGAGATTTTGTAACAACTCCTGATGGATTAAAGGGAGAAGTCAATTCCTTAAGTGTCTTAAGACAGCTTGTAAAGGTGATCGTTACTTTAGATAATGATGAGAAGGAAATCCGCGAATACAGAGCGGACGAGCTTCGTTTTAAACCACGCAAAAAGAAAGAAAAGAACGTTGTTTCCGATGATGAACTAAAAGCATTGGAGGCTATGGAGAAAAAAGAAGGAAAATCAAAGCTTGAAGACAATTAATTTAAAACCGGAAGAGAGAATTGATGATCTTCAAAGAAATGGTTATAGGATCATTCAAAATCCCGGATGTTTCTGCTTTGGAATGGACAGCGTACTGTTATCCTCTTTTGCAAAAGTAAAGAAGGGGGAAAGGGTACTGGATCTGGGCTGCGGCAATGGAGTGATTCCTCTTTTACTGGAAGCAAAAACGGAAGGTGAAAAATTCTTTGGTCTGGAAATTCAGGAAGAAAGTGCCGATCTGGCAAGAAGAAGTGTTGCCTTAAACGGACTGGAATCAAAAATAGAAATTGTAACAGGTGATATGAAAGAGGCAGTAAACATTTTCGGAGCTGCTTCTTTTCATGTAATTACCATGAATCCGCCTTATATGACAGGAAACCATGGTCTGGTGAATCCGTCGGATGCGAAGGCCATTGCCCGTCATGAGATCACCTGTAATCTGGAAGAAATGATCAGGGAAGCCTCCCGTGTTTTAAAGCCTCGAGGCAGATTTTATATGGTACACCGGCCGTTTCGTCTAGCCCAGATCATGTCTTTGATGGTGAAATATCATCTGGAACCAAAACGGATGAGGCTGGTGCATCCTTATGTAGACAAAGAGCCTAATATGGTACTGATAGAAGGCTTAAGGGACGGAAATTCCAGAATCACCGTGGAACCGCCATTGATCGTTTATGAGTCACCGGGAGTCTATACGGAAGAGTTAAAGAAAATGTATTACTGTTAAAGTGAGGTCGCAATGCAGGGAAAATTATATTTATGTGCCACACCAATTGGCAACCTGGAAGACATTACCTTTCGGGTACTTCGTACCTTAAAAGAAGTGGATCTGATCGCAGCGGAAGATACGAGAAACAGTATCAAGCTGTTAAATCATTTCGATATCCACACTCCTATGACAAGCTATCATGAATATAACAAAATAGAAAAAGCAGAGGTGCTGATTCGAAAAATGCAGGAAGGCTGTAATATTGCACTCATTACTGATGCAGGAACTCCGGGAATTTCCGATCCTGGAGAAGATCTGGTAAGAATGTGCTACGAAGCAGGTATTGAAGTAACTTCTCTGCCGGGAGCTGCGGCCTGTATTACTGCCCTGACTTTATCGGGGCTGTCAACCAGAAGATTTGCCTTTGAAGCATTTTTGCCTTCCGATAAAAAAGAACGCCAGGCAGTACTTTCAGAACTGGTGGATGAGACAAGGACCATCATTTTATATGAAGCACCTCATAGGCTTGTAAAGACCTTAAAAGAGCTTCGTGATACCCTTGGCAATCGAAAAATGACCCTTTGCAGGGAGCTTACGAAGAAACACGAGACCGCTTTTGCTTCCACCATAGACGATATCCTAAAGTTCTACGAGACACAGGAGCCCAAAGGGGAATGTGTGCTGGTCATCGAAGGCAAGAGCCGGATGGAGCTTTTAGCCAGGGAACGTGCCCGCTTTGAGGAATTATCCATTGAGGAACATATGCAGCAGTATCTTGATCAGGGCATGGATAAAAAAGAGGCTATGAAGGCTGTGGCAAAGGACAGGGGTGTTTCCAAAAGAGATATTTATCAGGCACTTCTTTAAAGTTTTTTTCGCTGCATGATTTTGCAGAAGATTACGGCGATGATGGTGTTAAATAAAGTAGCCAGAATGGCAGGAACAATGACAGCAGTTGGGTGGACACTGCCGTATTGCTGCCGGTAGGCAATCATATTGACAGGAATAAGTTGGAGCGAGGAAATATTAATGATCAAAAAGGTACACATTTCGTGGGAAGCTGCTTTTACAGAAAGCTTCCCGGCAGTATCATTTTGATAAGACGGATTTCCCCGCTCTTTTTCCAAATTTGCAAGTTCTTCCATAGCTTTTAAACCTGCAGGAGTTGCACCCCAGTTAAGGCCCAGAAAGTTGGCAATAAAATTCAGGGAAATATGTTCTGCAGCCGGGTGGTCTTCGGGGAGCTGCGGAAATAAAAATAAGATCAATGGACGGATGGCTCTGGTAGCAGCACTGATCAGCCCGGAGCTTTTTGCAATTTCCATTAACCCGGTCCAGAGGGTTAAAATCCCTGCGGTAGTGATACACAGAGAAATGGCTTCTCCAGCGGAGGAGATGGCCGCATCGGATATTGCTTCAATGTTTCCGGTTAAAGAGCCATACAGGATACCGGCTAAAAGCATAAAGGCCCATAAATAATCCATGGTTTGCCTCCGGTATTTTTTATCATGATATGCAGGGGGAAAAAAGTGTAGAAGTTGCTTACAAAAATCCAATTGCCAGGAAAATTTTGCATAGATTTTTACTCGTTACCGGAACGGAGTGAACATTAACAATGTTTAAGCAAACGTATTGGAAGAAGTAAAAAAACATTGTGGGAGTGCATAGAGTAATGATATAATGAGGTATCAGATATCGTAGCCAACAAGATAGGAAGATGTTAAAAATTTCTGATACAGATAAGAGGAGGAAAGCTTATGTTAAAAGCAAAAGATTTCAGATTTTATGCCAGAGAAGCTTTAAAGGGGCGTTGGATCAAGGCCGGAGGCGTAGGGCTTCTTGCAGCACTTTTGGGAGCATCCATTGACATGTCAGGTTCTGCAGGTTCCTTTGGAAGCTCAGCACAAAACAGCAGCAATTTGGCGGAACAGTTTGGTGGATTTTCCGGTAGCTCCGCAGGTTCAGCTGTTTCTGCAGTATTTCTTGCAGTGTTCTTAGGAGTAGCTTTAGTATTTCTTGTATGGGCCATTGTGATGCTGGTCATCGGCGGTGCTACTACTTTAGGATTTGCAAAATACAATTTGAATCTGGTAGATGATAAGGATCCGAAGCTTAAAGATATTTTCTCTCAGTATGACCGATTGGGAACCGGTTTTGGAATGCAGTTTTTCAGAATGCTGTTTATTACCTTATGGTCTTTACTGTTGGTAATTCCGGGAATCATTGCAACCTACAGCTATTCCATGACAGCTTATATCTTATGTGAAAATCCACAGATGACAGCCAGAGAAGCTATAAAGAAGTCAAAGGAACTGATGAAGGGAAACCGCTGGAGACTGTTTTGTTTGGAAATCAGCTTTATCGGCTGGGATTTGTTGGCAGTTCTGGCAATTGTGTTGGTTACTGTGATGTTTATGCCAACGATGTTTGTCATGGCGGCTGGAAGTGCTGCATTTACCGTCGCTATCGTTGTATGGATCATTGTTATCATCGCGGTATCGGTTGTGGTTGGAATGCTTTTGTCTCCGTATATTACCGTATCTACCGCAGTATTTTACCGTGAGATCACGGAAGGCAGATACAGCAATCCTCAGGTTGAAGGAGAAGCTGTCGTAGAAGATTACCGGGCAGAGGAAACAATTGTAGAATAGAATAAAGAATGCCAAAGCCAGGTAATATATAGGAAAACAGTTTGGAGAGTCTGAAAATTTCAGGCTCTCTTTTTTTGCAAACTTTGTTTGAATAAGGTAATAATTCTTTAAGAAGGTATGCACCCTGGCGTAAATATAAGAGACAGTGCATACTTTAGAGTGAAAACATTGCTGCCCATATATCTTAAAAGTGTATCAAACAGAGAAGCAGGAAAATAAAGATATTAAGGAGAAATGATGACTATATTATCTTATCTTTCGGAATTTATGATTCCGCTCTTAATTTTCTACATTGTATTAAACGGGGTATTTGCACGCAAAAACGTATACGAGGATTTTATGAAAGGAGCAAAGGATGGTTTGATGCTGGTGGTCAGGATTATGCCCACTATGATCTCCATGATGGTAGCGGTCAATGTGCTTCGTGCTTCAGGACTTTTGGAAGCTGTGGCAGATTTTTTTGGGCCTCTGGCAGAGCGTATCCATTTTCCGGCACCGATTTTACCTCTTGCGGTGATGAAAACCGTTTCCGGTTCAGGTGCCACCGGACTTTTGATGGATCTTTTTAAAGAATATGGGGTGGATTCCCGGATTGGAAAGATCGGATCTATTATGCTTTCCAGTACGGAGACGATTTTTTATACCATGTCCCTATATTTTGTCACTGCCGGAATCAAAAAGACGAGATACACATTGGCAGGATGTCTTTTGGCCAGCATTTCCGGAATTGTGGCCAGTATTTTTCTGGCAAGGTATATGTAATAGAGTCCCCAGTTTTTATGGAATGAAAAAAGAGGCTTGATTTTTCAATAAATATGATGTATAACATACATAAACAACATGTAGTAATAAATACTACATAACGAAATATAATAAACACAAGATAGAAAATAACTGTTCAAAAATGTCTTATAGGAATTGTTGAACAGCTACGAAATGATGTAGAAATTAGGAGGAGTTATTATGAACGTCAGAATTAAAGATCCCGGAAGTGCTATTACTCATTTTATTGGAATGATGATGGCCATGTTTGCATCCACACCGCTGTTAATCAAGGCAGCAAGACAGCCTGATAAAATTCATCTACTGTCCCTTGGAATTTTTATCGGCAGTATGATTTTGCTGTATGCGGCAAGCACACTGTACCATACACTGGATTTGTCCCAGAAAGCAAATAAAATGTTAAAGAAGATCGATCATATGATGATCTTTATACTGATTGCAGGTTCCTATACACCAATCTGTATGATCGCACTGCCGCAGCCTTTGGGTATGCAGCTGTTGGCTTTAGTATGGGGCATTGCACTTGTAGGAATTGTTGTGAAAATGTTTTGGGTCACCTGTCCAAAATGGTTCTCATCGGTACTGTACATTAGTATGGGCTGGACCTGTGTTCTGGCATTCACCAGACTAATCAACAGCCTGTCCGGAGCGGCTTTTGGATGGTTGCTGGCAGGTGGTATCATCTATACCATTGGCGGTGTGATCTATGCACTGAAGCTTCCTATTTTCAATGCGAGGCACAAGTTCTTCGGCTCCCATGAGATTTTTCATCTCTTTGTCATGGCCGGCAGCATTTGCCACTTCATCGTCATGTATGTATTCGTAGCAGGCATGCCGATCACAATTTTTTAATCTTTCTTGTGTAGGGGGAAAGCCTTTAGTAAATATTCAAAAAGCTACAGCAATCTCTGTTCCGGGAGGGGTTTGACTCTATATCGGGAGAGTATTCACAATAATAATTTAAAATTATCATGGAACAGACAGGAACAGAAGCTGTCCTGTCGTCCCTTGAAAATATAAATAAAGAAAAAAGACCATCTGGCCGGATGGTCTTTTTCTTTTCTAGGAGAGATTAGGATTTTATAGTCAAGCGATTTTCATCGCCTATGAATCGAGGGAGTGGAGGGCATTTCACCCTCCAAGTGTTATGAATGAAATACTGATATGTATTTGCTACGGTTATTATATTAACAAGGATTTGTGTCAAAAGTATGTCGGCACTCTAAAGTAATTCTAAAAAAAATTAAGATTTTATTTAGATTTTTAGTAGAAATAAAAAACACATCGTTTTTCTCGTATTGGTAACGAAATAAGTCATATAGGTGTTGACAAACAAATTGATATATGCTTATATTAACATATGAACAACAAATCATATGTTAAATAGCAGGAGGTATCCTATGAGTACCAAAATATATTTCATAGAAAATTTAGGCTGTGCCCATTGTGCAGCTAAAATGGAAGAAAAAATTGCAGCATTGGACGGCATTTCAGAAGCTTCCATCACCTTTGCTACAAAGCAGCTTCGGGTGACGGCAGAAGATCCGGATGTATATTTAGAGGAAATCAGAAAAATTTGTACTTCCATTGAATCCCAGGTAACGGTAACACCGCGGGAGATCCGTGTAAAAGACCAGAAACAGATGGGACAGAAGAAAGAAGAGAAAAAGGTATCCAAAGAATTATGGGAGATCCTTGCGGGTACCGCAGTTTTTCTTGGTGCCGTGATTTTGGAGAGAGCCGGGGGAAGTGATACCATCAGCATTCTGCTCTTTGTAGCTGCTTATCTGATTCTTGGTGGCAAGATTCTCTTGGAGGCAGGAAGGAATATTGCAAAGGGACAGATTTTTGATGAAAATTTCTTAATGTGCATTGCGACCCTTGGTGCGATTGCTATGAGGGATTATCCCGAAGCGGTTGGCGTTATGCTGTTTTACCGTATCGGAGAATATTTTGAAGAAAAAGCGGTAGAGAGAAGCCGAAGCCAGATTATGGAGGCGGTAGATCTTCGTCCGGAAACAGTCAATCTGATGATGGGTGAGGAAGCCGTGGAAGTGGCAGCAGAGGATGCGAAGGTGGGCGATGTGGTTCTTATCCGTCCGGGAGACAGGGTGCCGCTGGATGGAAGTGTCATCTCAGGAGAAAGCCGAATTGATACATCTCCGATTACAGGGGAACCGGTACCGGTGTCTGTTCGGGTGGGAGACCATCTGACTTCCGGCTGCGTCAATACTTCGGGACAGCTGTTGATGAAAGTGGAAAAACCATTGTCCGAATCCATGGTAAGCAGAATTTTAAGTTCTGTGGAAAATGCAGCGGCCAGCAAACCGAAGCTGGACCGGTTTATTACCCGGTTTGCTAAGGTATACACACCCATCGTGATCTTGCTTGCAGCAATTACGGCAGTGGTTCCGTCTTTAGTTACGGGAAACTGGAACTACTGGGTATATACCGCCCTTACATTTCTTGTGATGAGCTGTCCCTGTGCTTTGGTTTTAAGTGTTCCGCTGGCATTCTTTTCCGGTATCGGAGCCGGTTCCAGACAGGGAATCTTATTTAAGGGGGGAGCGTCTCTCGAATTTTTAAGTAAGATCGGTGCTGTTATCATGGACAAGACCGGAACGGTAACGGAGGGAAATTTTAAAGTACAGAAAATCGTTACCACATGGAAATATTCTGAAAAAGAACTGCTTGCCATCTGCGGAAGCTGTGAGAAAAATTCAACCCACCCTATTGGAGAAAGTATTGTTAAGGCAGCAATGGAAGAAAAACTTCCAATGGAACGGCCTGTTATGTTAAAAGAGCTGGCAGGCCGTGGCGTCAGTGCATTTTTACCCCAGGGAAGAGTGTATTGCGGAAATAAAAAGCTTCTGGAGGAAAATGGGATTTTTGTTTCCAGGGAACCTAAGGAGGAAGGCTCTGTGGTCTATGTGGGAGTTGACGGACGCTTTGCCGGATATATTCTCATTTCCGATACCATCAAAAAAGATGCTTTATCTGCCATGGAGCATTTGAAAAAAATGGGACTTCACAGCGTCATGCTCACCGGTGATGAAAAGGCAAGTGCAGAAGCGGTTGCAGCTAAGGTAGGTATCGAGAGAGTCTATGCAAAGCTTCTTCCCCAGGAAAAACTGGAAACTTTACAAAAGCTTCGGGCAGAGTATGGCAGTGTTATGTATGTAGGTGACGGCATCAATGATGCCCCGGTACTGGCAGGGGCTGATGTGGGAGCCGCCATGGGAAGCGGTGCAGATGCAGCCATTGAAGCGGCAGATGCAGTATTTATGACTTCCAGTGTGGAGTCTATTCCGGAGGCAGTAAGGATCGCAAAGGCTACCGCCGGGATTGCCATGCAGAATGTAGTCTTTGCACTGGCAGTTAAGATCGCAGTGATGATCTTAGGACTTTTAGGTCATGCCAATATGTGGATGGCAGTGTTTGCTGACACAGGAGTTGCCATGATCTGTGTTATAAATTCTGTCCGGATATTGTATCAAAGGGGGAAAAACTGATGATAAATCATGAACATGAAATCCATCATGATATAGAAACCTTATATAAGCTTGCGGATCTGTTTAAGATATTTTCGGACTCTACAAGAATCCGCATTCTGGACATTTTGATCAGGGGAGAGCTTTGTGTGCAGGACATTGCAGATGCACTCGATATGACCCAGAGTGCCATTTCCCATCAGCTTCGGGTGTTAAAACAGGCGTATCTGGTAAAGGCAAGAAGAGATGGAAAGACCATTTACTATTCTCTGGCAGATGACCATGTCATGACGATCATGGCACAGGGATTAGAACATGTATGGTGCAAGTAAGAGGATCAAACAAAATTTTTGCAGGAACATGAGAAATAGTCAAAAAAGGGGAACAGATATAGCATCTGTTCCCTGAATTTTTTTTAGTCTGTTGTGTAGTTATCAAAGTAACCCTGGATCAGGATGATTGGTGTACCCTTGTCTCCGGAACCGGAGGTTAAGTCACATAAAGAACCAAGAAGGTCTGTTAACTGTCTTGGGGTTGTACCCTGAGAAGCCATATTTCCTACCAGGTTATCCTGTTTTTCTTTGATACTCTTGGAAATTGCATCTTTTAATTCAGCACCGCTAAGGTTTGCAAAATCATTATCTGCAAGATATTTTAATTTTAATTCATTTGGTGTACCGATGAGTCCGTCTGTAAATGCCGGAGAAACAACCGGGTCAGCCAGTTCCCAAATTTTACCCTGAGGATCTTTGAAAGCTCCATCACCGTAAACCATAACTTCGATGAGTTTACCGGTTTTTTCAAGAAGCTTAGACTGAATATCTACTACAAGATCCTTGCATTCATTCGGGAAAAGTTTGATCTTGTTTTCTGTAGCCTTGTTAGATCCTAATAAACCGTATTTTGCGTTGTATCCGCTTCCGTTTACAGGAGCATTTAAAATGTCATCAAGACCAAGAACAACTTTAGCACCAGCTGCTTTTAAAATACGTTTTGTACGCACTCTTGTGTGAATGTCACAGGTGATAACACAGTCTGTGTAATTAAGAATTGTTTTCGCCTGGTTTGCAAAAATAATCTCAACTTCTGCACCGGCTTCTTTTACAAGGTTTCCGTAGTATTCTACATAGTCAACACCTGTAAATTCATGGATGTTTGCACCAAATAATTCACGATATCTTTCTAATGTTAAAACATCAGAATAAGGATTGATACCAGCTTCATCGATCTGGTCATAGGTTAATAATGCATTACCTACTTCATCGCTTGGATAGCTGAGCATAAGAACAACTTTTTTACATCCCATAGCGATACCTTTTAAGTTGATCGCAAAACGGTTTCTGGAGGTAATTGGGAAAATAACACCAACAGTTTCTCCACCTGTTTTTGCTTTTACGTCTGCTGCGATATCTTCAACAGTTGCGTAATTACCCTGTGCACGAGCTACGATAGATTCTGTGATACCTACGACATCACGGTTTCTTAAATCAAAGTTTTCACTTTCTGCAGCTTCTAAAACACTATTTACTACGATATCTACGAGGTTGTCACCTTCGCGGATGATTGGACAGCGAACTCCTCTGGATACTGTACCGATTTTTCTTTCCATACCTTTATTCCTACCTTTGGCAAATTAAATAGTATCTGTCCAGTGGCTTCTGAACAGTTACATAAAACACATAAACATTGTATCATTATTTTTAAAAGAAATAAATAATTTATTCCTACTAAAATCCTGTGTTTTTATAAAATTTCCTTATAAAATAAGCAATTTTCAGGATGAAAGGGCTGTCTTTTACAGCTTTTTTAAATTGGATGTTTTCAAAACCGTTGAAATTATATATACTTTAGGAACAGTGAAAACGGAAGGGAGTATTTGCAGTGTCACAGGTAAAACAGAAAAAAATAGCCATCATCAATGATCTGTCCGGTTACGGACGCTGTTCCATAGCCGTGGAGCTTCCTATCATTTCCCATATGAAGGTACAGTGCTGTCCGGTTCCCACGTCGATCTTCAGTAACCATACGGCATATCCAAGCTTTTATTTTCAGGATTTTACGGAGCAGATGGTCCCCTATATTGAAGAGTGGAAAAAGCTGGGAGTCCGGTTTGATGGAATCTGTTCCGGATTTTTAGGTTCTGCCAGACAGATTGAGATTGTGAAAAATTTCTTTCAGTATTTTAAAGGAGAAGACACATTGATTGTTCTGGATCCCATTATGGGAGACAACGGACAGCCTTATACCACCTATACTGAGGAAATGTGTCATCGGATGAAGAATCTGGTTCCTTATGCAGACATTGTGACACCGAACCTGACAGAAGCATGCATCTTAACAGATACTCCTTATAAGGAAAAATGGAAAATAAAGGAGCTTCATAAGCTGGCAGTCAGATTAAATGAAATGGGTCCTGAAAAGATTGTGATCACCGGCATTCCCCAGGGTTCTTATGTGTCAAATTACTGCTATGAGGAGGGAAAAGAGCCTTCTATTATAAAGACCCATAAGGTAGGTACTTCCCGCTGCGGCACAGGGGATATTTTCTCATCTATTATTGCAGCAGATGCAGTCAATGGGGTTGATTTTCATACTTCTGTGCGAAAGGCGTCTTTATTTATCAAGAAATGTATCTTAAAATCTATAGAGATGGACATTCCTCTGACCGATGGTGTCTGCTTTGAGGAAATTCTGTATCAGCTAAAATAAAATTATTGGAAAATTAAGAAAAAGGGGTTGTAAAAACCTCTTTTTTATTATATATTAATATTAGTAATAATTATTGTTTTTAACAGAAAGGAGGAGTTTATGGCGGCTATCAAAAGAAGTCGGCAGAGAGAATGTATCAAGGAATTTCTCATGGGTCGGTGTGATCACCCCACTGCAGACATGATTTATACTCATGTAAGAGAAGAATTTCCCCATATCAGTCTTGGAACGGTTTACAGGAATTTATCACTTCTCTCAGAGTTGGGTGAGATCAGAAAACTTTCATGTAATGGCCCTGACAGGTTCGATGCAAATACCATGCCGCATTATCATTTTACCTGTAAGCAGTGTGGTCAGGTTGAGGATCTGCAGTTTGAAAAGGAACCCGACCTTTCTGTGGTACAGCCAAAAGGATTTCAGGGTATCATAGAAGAAATGAATTTGGATTTTGTGGGTACCTGCCAGGCCTGTTTATTAAAAAGTCAGTAAAAAAAGTATTGACAGGAAACAAAAATGTGGTATACTTAAATCAGTAATAATTACTGTTATTTAAAAACAAAAATATTTTATAAAAAAGGAGATTATCATTATGGCAAAATTTGTATGTTCAGTATGTGGTTATGTTCATGAAGGAGATGCTGCTCCGGAACAGTGTCCAGTATGTAAAGTACCGGCAGAAAAATTCAACAAAATGGAAGAAGGCCTTTCATGGGCAGCAGAACATGTTGTAGGTGTAGCTGAAGGTGCTCCGGAAGACATCATTATGGACTTAAGAGCAAACTTCGAAGGCGAATGTTCAGAAGTTGGTATGTACCTTGCAATGGCCAGAGTAGCTCACAGAGAAGGATATCCGGAAATCGGTTTATACTGGGAAAAAGCTGCTTACGAAGAAGCAGAACATGCTGCTAAATTCGCTGAATTATTAGGCGAAGTTGTTACACCAAGCACAAAGAAAAACCTTGAAATGAGAGTTGCAGCAGAAAACGGTGCTACAGCTGGTAAAATGGATCTTGCAAAACGTGCAAAAGCTCTCAACTTAGATGCTATCCATGACACAGTTCATGAAATGGCACGCGATGAGGCTAGACACGGAAAAGCATTCAAAGGTCTCTTAGAAAGATATTTTGGCTAATCTATAAATCTACCTCAAATATTTAACAAATAGAATGCCTCTTAATTTCGAGTCGGACGGTTTTGACCGTCCGGCTCATTTTTTGTGTTTTGCAAATGTATAAATTGGAAATCCAAAGGGTATATTTTTAGTAAGTAATGAAAGTAGAAAGCGGTGATTTTATGATTACAGGAAACTGTGTACAGGAGGTTTCCAGAGAACAGCTACTGTCGGATTTAAAACTTACCAAAACGGCCCTGGATGATGCCTATTCTAACTTTGAAAATGTGGTGGATCCGGATCTGGTGGACAGCTGTATCTATCAGGTAAATGCGGTGCAGAAAAGATATCATTTTTTATTAAAGCAGGTGCAGTTACTTGATCTTCAAAATGCAATTGAAGGGGAGCTGGCTGCTCTTTAAAAATTTTTGAGGAATATTTTCCCGGAAAAAATGCATAGAATGAGAACAAGAATTCAGAGTCGGAAGCAGCTTTTAAGATGAAGGATCTTGTTTTAAATTTTTTGCTGAGAATGGTCATGGGTGTGATCGGAATCTACACATGCAACACATTGTTAAGTAGCTGTTTGGGGCTGGGAATCCATATCGGGATCAATCCACTTAATTTATTGACAGTGGGAACCCTTGGAATCAGTGGGTTTGGGCTGATCGCAGCAGTTGCGGCGTTTTCTGTTTTGTAGAAAACGCCGAATTATTTTGTGAAAAATTTCTGTGTATTTTTGCCACTTGTGCAGGAAAAAAACTGTGTGATAAAATCTATTCAAGATAAACGTTTATCAGGCGTTTCCGTTCGGAAAGCCACTCAAAGACCGGTTCGGTCAATTTATCCATAATCATAAATACAGAAAAATATACATCTGATTGATCTAAAAAAGTTCTAAAAACTTCTAATGAAATCTAAATGCAGCAGACTTTGTATATTTTTCAATGTATGTATCATGACCTTTGATGCTGCACAAAGGATGTTAACGTAAAATCACGGAGGTAAATTTTGGAAGCAAAGGTACTTGCGATCTGTGACGGGGAAAAACAATATGCCATAAAGCTGATGGAAGCCTTTGGAGAAAAAAAGGGGCTGGGATTTCAAATTCACGCTTTTTCGGATGCCGGGGAGCTTAGGCAGTTTGCGAATCGTACAAAAATTGAAATTTTACTTATTACAGGAAAGCTGTTGAGTGAAGAAGCGGATTGTTTATCAGCAGGAGAAATCATTCTTTTGTCTGACGGTAAAGTTTATGAACAGTTTTCGAACTATAAAACAGTTTATAAATACCAGTCAGCTGAACAAATCTGGAAAGAAATTTTGGGATATTACGCAGACTATGCCGCACCTGTGGCTGGAATATACAGCGGAAAAAAAGAATTTGAGGTACACGCAGTTTATTCTCCCATCGGAAGATGCGGAAAATCTACGCTGGCGAAAGTACTGGCAAAGCATTTCGGAAAAAGTAAAAAAACATTACTGTTGGACCTGCAAAGCTATGGAGCCTCCCCGGAGCAGCTTGGTGAAGATGTTTTGTGGGATCTGTCGGATATTATTTACTTTTTGCGGGAAGGCAGGAAAACATTTTTGTATAAGCTTGGAAGTATCGTACAGTCGAAGGACGGATACGACCATGTGTTGCCTATGAAATCACCGGCAGATATTCGAAGTGTCACACCGGCGGAGTGGACAGAGCTTTTGGAAAAGCTTGCAGCTGACAGTGATTATCAGATCATTGTAATGGATTTTGGCTACGATGTTTGTGGGTTGCTGCAGCTGTTAAGTCAATGTACCAAAGTTTATATCCCCGCGCTTTCTGACCCGGACTCTCAAAGGAAAATGAATAATTTTGAGTGGATCTTAAGTAATGAGAATTTTAAGAAAGTATTAGATGATGCGCAAAAAATTACGCTTCCTTTAAGAGTGGGACAATTGGAAGTAAAGGCTTATTTTGAAGAGTGGACAGAAAGGAATGTGTTGGTTTGAGTCAGATAGAGAATGAAGTTTGGATGGAGCTTAAGGCGGTGGTTCTGGAAGAATTAAATTCCTGTGACGAAGTAACGGATGAAAAGGTGCTGGATGTCATAGATCAGGTACTGAAAAACTTTCCGTTCCGCAATCAGGTAAGCTTAAACAGACGATGTATGCTGAGACAGGAGCTGTTTCACAGTATTCGCAAGCTGGATATTCTGGAAGAAATTCTTAGTGATGATACGGTGACAGAGATTATGATTAATGGGGAAAGCGGTGTTTTCCTGGAGAGAATGGGTAAAATGGAGCCCTTTTCAAAGGGAAAACTATCGAAAGAAAGACTGGAAGAACTGGTTGGAAAAATTACGGGAATGAGTAACCGTATCATTAATGAGGCCTCACCTTTGGCTGATGCCAGACTGGGGGACGGCAGCCGTGTACACGTGGCCGTTTCCCCGGTGGCATTAAATGGACCGGTAATCACCATACGAAAGTTTCCAAAACATGCAATTACGTTACAGGATCTTTTGGAGAAGGAGAGTCTGAACGAAGAAATTGCAGACTTTTTAAAAAATGCTGTCCAGGCAAAGTATAACATTTTTGTATCCGGTTCCACCGGTTCCGGCAAAACTACGCTGTTAAATGTGTTATCGGATTTTATACCAAAAAATGAAAGGATCATTACCATTGAGGACACAGCAGAGCTGCAGATTCGAAATGTTCCGAATCTGGTACGATTAGAAGCCAGAAGCTCTGTGGTGGAAGGATGTAAGGAAATCAGCATTCGGGACCTTTTAAGGGCGAGTCTTCGTATGAGGCCGGACAGGCTGGTAATTGGCGAAGTCCGCGGTGCAGAAACAGTGGACATGCTGCAGGCATTTTGTACAGGGCATGACGGATCTTTAAGTACCGGCCATGGGAACAGTACGAAAGATATGCTGTACCGGTTGGAGACCATGGTTATGATGGGGATGGATGTTCCGGCATCTGCTGTAAGAAGGCAGCTGGCAGCAGGGATCGATCTGATGATACATCTAGGCAGACTCCGGGACAGAAGAAGAGTCTTACTGGAAATTTCAGAGATTGATGGATGTGTGGATGGTGAGGTTGCAGTCAATCCATTGTTTCGTTTTGTGGAAACAGGTGTTTCTAAAGATGGAAGGGTATGTGGCAGTTGGAGTCGTATTGGAGAGCTTCATCATATTGAGAAGCTTTTGATGGCGGGTATTTGTTATGATTGAGGATTATCGCATTTATCGATTTAGCAGGAAGGAATTCCTCTTTTGTTTGCTGGAGGGAATGCTTCTAAATGGAGTCATTTCTATCCTGTTTTACAATTCGTTTCTGGCAATGCTTCCGGGAATGCTGTTGATGTATTTTTATTTTAAAGAAAAGCAGAGGATTCTCATGCAAAAAAGAATGAAGAGCATCAGGTTGGAATTTAAGGAATTTCTAGGTGGATTGATCGCAGCACTCCAGACTGGACGTTCCATAGAAAATGCATTTATGGAGGCATTAAAGGATACAAGACAATACCTGGGAAAAGATACAGTGTTTTTGCTGGAAATGAAAAAAATAAGTTCCGGCATCAGCATCGGAAAGTCTATGGAGGTCCTGCTCCTCGATTTTTCTTCCAGAAGCCACTTGGAGGAAATTGAATACTTTGCGGAAGTATTTTCCATCGGAAAAAGAAGCGGTGGAAATATTGTGGGTATGATGAAAAATACCATTGGCATGATTCAGGAGCGTATGGATGCTGAGGAGGAGATCTATACCATTCTGGCGGAAAAGCAAATGGAATTTTATATCATGTGCGTTATCCCATTGGGAATGATGATCTACTTAAGAATTGGTGCGGGAACCATGGTAAATGCATTGTATGGAAATCTTACGGGAATTATTGTGATGACCTTTTGTTTAGGGGTGTATGGAGGATGTTTTCTCTATGGAAAAAGACTTTTGGAAATGGAAGATTACGGATAAAACATTATACCGACTGCTGTTTTTTGCGGGAATATTTTTGACCATTATATGGGCAGTAAAGGCATGGAAAAATACAGAAATTTCCAGTGGAAATGAGCTTCCCAGAAATGACGAATCAAAAGGTTCTTATGAACAGGAACTGATTGCCATAGTAGGTGATGAGAAGATCGATCTGACTGTAACTGTGGAGGAAAGACAATTTTCCAAAGAGGAAGCAGACGGTGAATTTTCCAGGGCAGAAGGGCTGCTAGAAGAACTTCTAAAGGGAGATGGAGATTCTTTGAATTTTATAGATGCGGTACCGGGAACAGCGGTGGAGGTAGAGTGGGTAAAAAGAGCCTCCGAATATTTTTACTACAACGGCAAAAGAAGAGAGGATGTAAAGATTAAAGAACCTGTGGAGATTGAGCTTTCAGCCATCCTAAGCTGTCAGGAATATGTGAAAGATTTTCAAACTGTACTAACGCTGCATCCACAAGAGACAGGAATCAGAGAAAAGATATTGGGGTTGATTGAGACCGAAAACAGTGAACAGCCGGAAAGTATGGTCTTAAAACTGCCCGGTGAACTCGAAGGGCAAAAGATTGGATGGAAAAGGCCGTTGGATACTACATTTCTTTATTTTCCGGGACTTATGATCCTTGCAATTACCGGATTAAAGATTGGAGAAAAAAGGGATGAAGGGGTCAGAAAAAAAGAACGGTTAAAGGAGCTGGAGCGAAGCTATGCCCAGATCGTCAGCAAATTTACCATGCTGTTATCCGCAGGTTTAAGTGTCAGAAATGCATGGGAAAGGATCGTGGCTCTTCATCAAAAGGATAGATCCTCTGTATCGGCTGTTTATGAAGAACTGGAGTGGGGGCTTCGGGAAATGAAAAAAGGTGTGTCGGAGCTGGAGATTTACGAAAAATTCGCTTTAAGAACAGGTCAGATCCATTATAAAAAGCTGATGGCAATGTTTATTTCCGACAAGCGTCACGGAAGCGTAAAGCTTTTGGACGCTATGAACCAGGAAATGCTTCTTGCCTGGGAGGAACAAAAAAGAAGAACCAGACAACAGGGAGAAATGATTGGTACAAAACTGCTGGTGCCTATGATGGGAATGCTGGCGGTAGTTTTTGTAATGATCCTTGTACCTGCATTTTTATCATTTTAAAAGGGAGAAAAAGAACATGAAAAATAAGATAAAAAAGTTTGTAAAAGATGAACAGGGAATTACGACCGTAGAAATTATTTTGATTCTGGTGGTACTTATCGCACTTGTTTTGATTTTTAAAGAACAGATGACCGCACTGGTGGAAAAAATCTTCGAGACAATTTCTACACAGAGCGGAAAAGTAATGAAATGAGAAAGAACGTAAAGGGCTCGCTGACAGTCTTTCTGGCACTGACGATGATGCTGTTTTTAAGCTTTTGTCTTGTATTGGTGGAGGGTAGCAGAATCTGGTGTTATCGTGCCAAGGCTATGCAGGCAGCAGAGCTTGCGGAGTTTTCTATTTTGTCGGAATATCAGCCCGAATTGTTGAAACAGTATGGTCTGTTTTTTCTTGATCTTGATTACGCACAGGGTGAAGAAAGAATTGATATTTTAAACAGAAGGGCACAGAAGTATCTTGGAATCAATATTCCGGAGGTTCATAGCCTTTTCCTAAACACGGATCATTTTTCCAGAGCCACAGATGCACAGGGAAGCCCTTTTTTTCGCCAGGTAATCACCCAGATGAAATTTGATACAGGACTTAGTCTGGCTGAGGATTTTTTAGAACGTGCTGGTCAGATGACAGGAGAAAGAACGGACCTGGAAAATAAATTGCAGGAAACTAAGAGCCGGGCGGATGACTGTGCACGGCAGGTAGAACAGGAGATGAACCGGGAAAAGGAAGATGATGAAAATGAGGAAGAAGAAAAAGACAGTGTGCTGATTTCTATATCTGTCCCCAATATTACATTTCCGTCAGTAAATGCTTTAACGGCAGCAGTTTTTGGAGATACGAAAGATTTGTCAGATTGTTCTGTAGATCTTAGTGGAAGGCTGGAAAAGAGATCATTGCTGCAGGGTGTTGGGAGTAAAGAGGGAGTCTCTTTTTTTGAAATGCAGCTGTTTCATGGATATTTGTTTTCTTATTTCAATCATTATGGAACAGATAATCCGAAAGCAAGTAAAGAGACATTGAAGTATCAGCTGGAATATGTGATTTCCGGAAGAAAGAGCGATAAAGAGAATCTGGAAAATATCATGTGGAGGATCTTCTTACTTCGTGCAGGAGGAAACTATCTTTTTTACCATCAACATGGTGAAAAACTTGCAAAAGCACAGGGAGAGGCTATCTCTTTGGTAGGTTTTACAGGGAACCCGGCTTTGATTGAAGCAGTAACGGAGCTTCTGCTTATGAAGGAGGCCATAGAGGATGGAATTACAGAGACCCGTCAGATTTTTGCAGGGGAAAAGGTGCCGCTGATTCAAAATGGAACTTCTTTAGGTGTAGATGTTGGATATGAAGAATATTTATACCTGTTTTTAAACATTACAGATAAAAAAGAAAAAATTCTTCGAACCATGGATGTGGCGGAGCTTGAGGTACGGGCACTATCAGGTTATGAAAAGTTTTCCATGGATCATTGCGTGGACCGCATGGAACTTCAGTGGAAGTATGAGTTTCCAAGTCTGTTTGTAAAAACGCCTATGTCTGAGAGTGGAAATTATGAATATCAGATCACAAGAAAAATTTATTATGAAAATTAGGGGAAAGAGAGATGTTCTTCCGTGGAACCAGGAAAAAATTCGAGTTGATATGTGTGCTCCCCCACGCTATAAATGCGAAGTACTTATGAACCTTCTCCAGGGGAGAATGTCTCTCTTTCCCTTAAAGGGGAGTCTTACCTTAGAGGCTTCCATGGTGCTTCCTTTTTTTCTCATGGTACTTCTGGCCTTTTTTTCATTATTTTCTCAATATGCATCTGCCACGCAGCTGAAGGTTTCGGCTGCGGCAGATGCAAAAAAACTTGGGATCGTCGTAGGGAGTACCTGGCAGGAGGCATCAGGAGATCTTACGATTTATAAAACAGCAAAGACAGAAGGCGTGGATCAGACCCTTTTCTGGCGGGATATGATTGTTGTAGAAAGTGCTACCTGCAGACCCTGGGTGGGATTTTCGGGAGTGGAAACAGAAGAATTGTATGTTTATATCACACCGAATGGAAGTGTTTATCATCTCTATGCTGACTGTACTCATCTGAAATTATCGATTCAATGTGTAAGCAGAAGTTATGCGCTGTCGGCGAAAAATGAGTATGGCGCAGGTTATCGAAAGTGTGATCTTTGTAAAGAGCCTTATGGAGCTATGGTATACATTACCAATGAAGGGGACTGCTATCACTCAGAAAGAGAGTGCAGCGGACTGAAACGCACTATACGGAGAGTTCCTCAAAGTGAGGTGGCCGAAAGACCGGTATGCCTACGGTGTGCAGGGAGGGGGAATGAGAGTTGAATTGGATCAGTTATTTTATACAGGGTATAGAAATTTTGTTTTTAGGAATCGGAAGCTATTTTGATCTGAAGGAGCAGAAAATTCCGGCATGGAATTTGGTCGTATTTGGAGTGATAGGGATTCTTGGAAATTTACTGTTTCAATATCAGAAGCCGGGCCGGATTTTTGGAGGAATCTGTGTAGGAGGGATTCTTTTGATTGTTGGATGGCTTTCAAAAGAAGAACTTGGATATGGAGATGGAATCGGTGTGATGATCTTAGGGATTTTTGAAGGCTGGAAGAAAATTTTCCCGGTACTTTTGACAGCATTTTTCTTAAGCAGTATCTGGGGAGTGTTTCAGATTTTTTGCTGCAAGAAATCCAAAAAAGAAACCATGCCGTTTTTTCCGTTTTTATTGATTTCATTTTTGGGAGGAATTTTTATATGAGAGGAAGCATGACTGTGGAGGCATCCTATATTTTTTCTATTTGTTTTCTGATCATAGGAGTCGTATGTGTGCTTGGAATTTATGCCTACAATTGCAGTGTACTAAAAAGCACAGGATATGAATGTATCCTGAAAACAAGAGAGGAAAGGGAGCTTGGGCAATCGGCAATGTATGAGAATCTGCTTTTTCGGGCAAGGGAGTATGGAAATGAAAGAACTTTCGGAGTGTCCAATTTAGACACGTCTTTGAAAATGTCATCAACAACTATATCCCTTACTTATGAAGGGGTACAATCCATACTTCACTTACCGTTAAAGATTACGGCAACTTATGAATGTACCAGTCCGGAAAAGGTTTTAAGGATTGCAAGGGAATTTAAGGGAGTCAGCAATGAAGGAACAGTTAAAGAGAGAACTCAATAAAACTTATCTGGTCTTAAGCAGTGAGGAAACTGTTTATGAAGAAGGATACGAGATAGAGATGATCCTGAAAAATGAGCCTTCCACGTTGCTGCCCCTTCATGTTCTTCGGGTGGACGGTACAGTGGAGTTATATTATGATGTATCCTCACGGCAGACCTTAAAGGACATCGCATCCAGGGCGAAGTTGAATTTTAAAACCATTCTGGAACTGTTTGAAGCGATTGATCAGTTGCTGGGGCAGATGAAGGATTATATGCTGGATGCGGACAGGATTGTTTTAAATTTGGAACATATCTATAGAAAAGAAGGAAACTTCTATTTTTGCTACTGTCCATGGGAGGAACAACCTGTTTTACATTCTTTTCAGGAAATGCTTGAGGAGATTCTTGGGAATCTTGATTATCATGATACGGACGCAGTGGAGCTTGCTTATCATTTGTATCAAAGAGCCTGTAAGGGAGATTTTCACATTTCTGAAATACTGAAAAGCCATCAGAAGGAAGAAAAAGAACCGGTAGTTTTAGAGCCTGTATGGGAAGAACCTTTTGAGGTAAGCAGCACGAATCTGGTTCAGGAAGAAAGTGCCTATCACAGTGGCAGCACTGGGAAAGAAAAGAAGCAAAAGCAGGGATTTGTAAGAAAGGTTCTGGGGTATTTTCTGAAAAAAGAAGAACCTTCTGAAGAAGGTCCGGAGATTTCAACTCTTCCACAGGAAACTTTCGAAAGGATTCCGATACAGCCCAGTGAATTTTTTCAGGATACGCAAGTATTAAATGTACAAGATCAGGAAACGACTCTTTTGAGAAATATGCCCTCCGGAGCCTGGAGGCTTCGCCCGTTACTTCCAGGCTTTGACGAGTTTTGTATTACCGTGCCGGAATTTGTGGTAGGAAAACAAAGAAATTCCGTGGATGGAGTGATCAGTAGAGATAGTGTCAGCAGGATTCACTGTCGTTTTATGCTCAGGGAGGAGCGGTTATTTTTATCTGACAGAAGTTCTACCAATGGAACCTTTGTAAATGGCAAATTAGTGGAGCCTGGCATGGAAGTGGAAATTTTCCCGGGAGACCGCATTATATTTGCAGATGTGGAGTATGAATGTTATAATAGCCTGTAAACATGAGGAGGCTATTATGATTTTTGATACCCATGCCCATTATGATGATGAGGCTTTTGATCAGGATAGAGATACCCTGTTATCCGGGATGAAGGATGCAGGGGTTGAGTATATTGTAAATGTGGGAGCCAGTATGGCATCCTCCAGAAGAAGTATTCTGTTGGCAGAAACCTATGACTTTATCTATGCCGCAGTAGGAGTTCACCCGGACGAGGTGGGAGAACTTAACGAAGAAAATTTTGGGGCGCTTCGACAGTTGTCCATGCATCCAAAAGTAAAAGCTATTGGAGAAATCGGACTGGACTATTATTGGGATAAGGAAGGACACGAGCTTCAGAAGGAATGGTTTTATCGTCAGATGGAGCTTGCCCATGAAAGGAAGCTTCCTGTCATTGTACACAGCAGGGAGGCTGCGAAAGATACTTATGATATGATGATTGGTGCAAAGCCACTGGAATTACAGGGTGTGATCCATTGTTATTCTTATTCTGTGGAGCAGGCAAGAGAATATCTTTCCATGGGATATTATCTGGGAATTGGCGGAGTATTGACCTTTAAAAATGCCAAAAAGTTAAAAGAGGTAGCAGAGTATGCACCACTTTCCCAGATCGTTTTGGAAACGGATTGTCCTTATCTGGCACCGGTTCCTGACCGTGGGAAGAGAAATGATTCTTCAAAGATCGTTTCTGTGGCACAGGAGCTTGCAAAAATCAAAAATGTTTCTGTAGAAGAGGTCCTTCGCATGACCAATGAAAACGGCAGAAGACTTTACAATATAACAGGAGAATGTTCATGAGTGATAAAACCCCATTTTTAGGAAATCCCCAGAAGACCATTGAAGTAATTCAGAAATATGAGTTTGCATTTCAGAAGAAGTTTGGACAGAACTTCCTCATCGATACCCATGTACTCGACAAGATCATCAGTGCTGCTGAGATTACAAAGGATGATCTGGTGGTAGAGATCGGTCCCGGAATCGGTACCATGACCCAGTATCTGGCGTGTGCAGCCAGAGAGGTTGTGGCCATAGAGATCGACAAGATGCTCATTCCGATCTTACAGGATACCTTAAGTGCTTACGATAATGTAACTATTATCAATGAGGATGTATTAAAAGTAGATTTAAACAAGCTGGCAGAAGAAAAGAACGGGGGGAGACCGGTAAAGATTGTTGCCAACCTGCCTTATTATATTACGACCCCGATCATTATGGGATTGTTTGAAAATCATGTACCACTTCATTCGATTACGGTTATGGTACAGAAGGAAGTAGCAGACAGAATGCGCATGGGTCCGGGAACTAAAGATTATGGCGCTTTATCTTTGGCAGTTCAGTATTATGCAGAGCCTTATCTGGTGGCAAATGTTCCTCAGAACTGCTTTATGCCAAGACCAAAGATCGGTTCCGCAGTGATTCGGCTTACCGTGCATGAAAAACCACCGGTAACTGTGGGGGATGAAAAGTTAATGTTTCGTCTCATTCGTGCATCCTTTAATCAGAGAAGAAAAACACTGGCCAACGGATTGAACAACAGTCCGGAGCTTAACTTTTCCAAAGAACAGATTGCAGCTGCCATTGAAAAGCTGGGAGTTTCCCCAAGTATCCGGGGAGAAGCACTCACCCTGAAAGAGTTTGCACAGCTTACGGATATTTTTCTTGAGATGGAAGGAAAATAAGGCAGATGCGAAAGGTACTTTCTACAGACGAAAAATTTATGAAGGCGGCACTTGGGCAGGCAAAAAAAGCATATAAATTAGAGGAAGCTCCCATAGGCTGCGTTATTGTTTATGATGGAAAAATCATAGCCAGAGGCTATAACCGTCGAAATATTGATAAGTCAACCCTGTCCCATGCAGAGATCCTGGCCATCAAAAAGGCAGCGAAGGTATTGGGAGACTGGAGGCTGGAAGGCTGTACCATGTATGTAACCTTAGAGCCCTGTCAGATGTGTGCGGGAGCGATTGTACAGGCCAGAATCGATCGGGTCGTTATGGGGAGCAGAAATGCCAAGGCAGGCTGTGCCGGCTCTGTCATCAATCTTTTACAGATGGAAGAATTTAACCATCAGGTGGAGTTGACAGATGGTGTTCTCACGGACGAGTGCAGTGCATTGATGAGTGGCTTTTTTCGGGAGCTTCGGGAAAAAAAGAAAGTGAAGCAGTTGGTTGACAAAGAACAGGAAAACAGTTATACTTAGCTTCGCTGAGGCGTTCACTGTGAAGCCGCCCCAGGTTGGTTGCGATGACATTTGGGTCTTGCGCGACGGAAAACTGCGAACCGTGTCAGGACAGGAATGTAGCAGCACTAAGCAGAGCTTTCCGGGTGCCGCGAGGGTGCTCGAATCGAGTGGCCAAGCTGGGTAACGTTCACAGTGAAAGGCCAAAGCTTTTTTTATATGTAAGATGAGAAATCCGGATATTTTTCCGGATTTTTTGTTATGGCGGAAAGCTCTTTCTTTTACAAAATAATAAATGCTTGGATTTGTTTCAGAAATAGGATATAATCTAACATATATATTGCGTGCGGAGGCGATGAAATGAAACGTATTGGGTTATTGACAAGCGGTGGCGATTGTCAGGCATTGAACGCCACAATGAGAGGTATTGTAAAGGGAGTCTGCAACTTCTATGATGAAGTAGAAATCTACGGATTTGAAGAAGGATATAAAGGACTTATTTACGGAAATTACAGACTATTAGGTCCAAAAGATTTTTCCGGTATTTTAACAAAGGGCGGAACCATCATCGGAAGTTCCCGTGCACCTTTTAAAGAGATGCGTATTCCGGACAAAAACGGACTGGATAAAGTTGAAGCTATGAAGCAAAACTATTATAAGCTTCGTCTGGACTGTCTGGTAATCCTTGGAGGTAATGGAACACAGAAAACTGCAAATCTTTTAAGAGAAGAGGGATTAAATGTTATCCATATGCCAAAGACCATCGATAATGATATCTGGGCAACGGATATGACCTTTGGTTTCCAGAGTGCAGTAGATATTGCAACGGATGCCATTGACTGTATCCATACTACAGCAGCGTCCCATGGACGGGTATTTATCGTGGAAGTTATGGGGCACAAGGTTGGTCAGCTGACACTTCATGCAGGAATTGCAGGCGGTGCGGATATTATCCTTCTTCCGGAAATTCCTTATGATATTGATAAGGTTTGCAAAGCCATTGAAAAACGTAATAAAAACAAAAAAGGCTTTACAATTCTGGCGGTAGCAGAGGGTGCGATTCCAAAGGAGCGTGCAAAGATGTCCAAAAAGGAACTGAAGAAATTTATGGAAACCTATCAGTATCCGGCAGTATCCTATGAAATCGCGGACGAGCTTACGAAACGTCTTGGTTCCGAGGTGCGTGTTACTGTTCCGGGACATACCCAGAGAGGTGGAAGTCCCTGTCCTTATGACCGCGTGCTTTCTACAAGACTGGGAGCAGCCTGTGCACAGTCCATCATTGACGGAGAATTTGGTGTCATGATCGGTATTGTAAATAATGAAACAAAGAGAATCCCGCTGGAGGAATCAGCAGGAAAATTAAAATTTGTGGATCCGGATTCACAGATCATTAAAGAAGCAAAACTGATAGGAATCAGCTTTGGAGATTAAATTATGTCATATGTTGCCTTATACCGAAAATTCCGTCCTGCGGAATTTTCGGAAGTTAAGGGGCAGGAGCACATTGTAACTACCCTGCAAAACCAGATTAAGGCAGACCGCATCGGTCATGCGTATCTTTTCTGTGGTACCAGAGGTACGGGAAAGACGACCATTGCCAAAATCTTTGCCAGGGCAGTGAACTGCGAAAGCCCCATTGATGGAAGTCCCTGTGGGAAATGTTCTGTTTGTAAGTCCATTGCAGCAGGTACTTCCATGAATGTGATCGAAATCGATGCCGCTTCCAACAACGGAGTGGATAACATTCGTGAGATCAGAGAAAATGTCGCATACTCACCAACGGAAGGAAAATACAAGGTCTATATTATAGACGAGGTTCACATGCTTTCCATTGGTGCTTTTAATGCACTGTTAAAGACCCTGGAGGAGCCACCGGAATATGTCATTTTTATTCTGGCAACCACAGAGGCTCATAAAATTCCCATTACGATTCTTTCCAGATGCCAAAGATATGACTTTAAGCGCATCACTGCAGAGACTATCTGTGCGAGACTGCGGGAGCTGATGGATCAGGAGGGAGTGGAGGTTGAGGACAAGGCGCTTCGGTATATTGCCAAAGCGGCGGATGGCTCCATGCGAGATGCACTGAGCCTTCTTGATCAGTGCATTGCATTTTATTTAGGAAAAAAACTGACCTATGATAACGTCCTGGAGGTACTTGGGGCACTGGATACAGATGTGTACAGCAGCCTCCTTAGAAAGATCATAAAGAGGGATGTTTCCGCTGTGATGGGTGATGTGGAATGCATCGTCATGCAGGGAAGAGAGCTGTCCCAGTTTGTGAATGAATTTATTCAGTATCTTCGCAACCTGATGTTTGTGCAAAGTGCAGATCATCTGGAGGACTTTCTGGAAGTATCTACGGAGAATTTAAATCAGTTAAAGGAAGAATCAAAAATGATCGATCCTGATACCCTGATGCGTTTTATCCGTGTATTTTCTGAACTATCCGGTCAGATCAGATATTCGACTCAGAAAAGAGTTCTTGTGGAAGTGGCTTTGATCAAACTGTGCCGGCCACAGATGGAAACAAATTACGACTCTATCTTAGACCGTATTAAGGTGTTGGAGAGCCGCATAGAAGAAGGCGTCAGGATGACTCCTGTGATGGCGGTGGAACAAAAGGAACCGGAACCCGTAAAGGAAATGCCCCGGTTGAAGGCCTGTTCCGATGATATCAGAAAGGTGATCCATGAATGGAATTCTCTGATCAGGGAATGCTCACCGGTGATCAAAAGCTATCTTATGGGACATAAGGATTTCAGGCAGGATGGAGACAGCGGGCTTCAGATCGTACTAAGAGAAAGTCTGGCAGCAGATCTTTTAAATTCTGAGGATTTAAGAAAAGAACTGGAGACTGTCATTTACGACAGAATTGGCAAAGAGGTCTCTGTTCACTATATTTCCCTGGAGCAGGATAAGAGCGCCATGGAAAATTTAATAGATGTGGATTATATTCAAACAGTGATCCATGCAGATATTCAAATTGAGGAGGATTAAACAATGGCAAAAAGAGGCGGATACCCGGGAATGGGCGGCGGAATGAATATGAACAATCTGATGAAGCAGGCTCAGAAAATGCAAAAACAGATGGAAGAGCAGCAGAAGGCATTAGAAGAGTCAGAATTTTCGGCAACAGCCGGAGGCGGTGCAGTGGAAGTGACTGTTACCGGTAAAAA
The DNA here is from genome assembly GCA_945786935.1 of uncultured Lachnoclostridium sp. Lineage (GTDB taxonomy): Bacteria > Bacillota > Clostridia > Lachnospirales > Lachnospiraceae > HGM12587. The sequence goes on along the minus strand of CALZFY010000009.1, from coordinate 23,268 downwards.
GGTTCTGACAAAGGTGAAATTAGATCCCGATGCAGTAGATCCGGATGACGTGGAAATGTTAGAAGATCTGATTATGGTTGCAGTAAATGACGCTCTGAAAAAAGCAGATGAAGCAAGCTCTGCTGCCATGTCAAGAATGACAGGAGGTATGGGAGGCTTCCCATTCTAATGGAATACTACAGTAATTATATTACCAAGCTGGTGGAGCAGTTGGCATCTTTACCGGGTATTGGAAGAAAAACGGCACAGAGGCTGGCATTTCATATTTTAAATATGCCAAAAGACCGTGCCATGGCGCTGGCAGATTCTATCACTGAGGCAAGAGAGCATGTAAGATACTGCAGTCAGTGCTTTACCTTAACAGATGAGGAGCTGTGTCCCATCTGCAGAAATGAAAAAAGAAATCATAAGGTGATCATGGTGGTGGAAAATTCCAGAGACCTTTCGGCTTATGAAAAGACAGGAAAGTTTGATGGTGTTTACCATGTCCTTCATGGTGCGATTTCACCGATGTTGGGAATCGGTCCCAATGATATTAAGTTAAAAGAACTGATGTTGAGACTTCAGCAGGATGTGGAGGAAGTGATCATTGCTACCAACTCCAATCTGGAGGGGGAGACCACAGCCATGTATATCAGTAAGCTGATCAAGCCTACAGGCATTAAGGTCACAAGGATTGCCAGCGGGGTACCTGTAGGCGGTGACCTGGAATACATCGACGAGGTTACGTTGCTTCGTGCCCTGGAAGGACGAACAGAGTTATAAAAAAGCGCGGCGGATGAAAATTCTGCCGCACTTTTTTTATAACGGAAAAGAGATTCCCAATGATAGCCTGTTTTTTGTTTTGCGAAAACATCGACAGACTCCTACAAATTTTATATTTTGTGCGTGCTAGTATAAAAAAACAGCAGAAATCCATTTTAGAAGCAAATTATGCATGGATTTTTGCCTGTATCTGAAAGGCACTGAACAGATAGGAATTGGCGAAAGGAGGAAACAGGAATCATGATAGAGCTGATCTATAACGAAGAGGAGGAAACATCTGTCGGGAAGGAGGCCCTTACAGAACCGAAAAATGTAAGACAGATTGGAGAACCGGGAGAATATAAAAAAATCTTTATGGAAGATTATGTACATACTTATCTTGGCCAGTATGAAGGAAGCTTTGCGATTCTTCTGGGAAACAGTAAGCGAAGCAGCGGCAAAAGACATCTTTATATTACCGGTGCTGTGGCTGTAGGTGAGATAGAGGAAAGACAGGGAAAATATCTGTTTTCTGAGAAATTATGGAGTGAGATCTACCGGCAGTGTGAAAATTACTTTCCGGGACAGGAGATCATGGGCTGGTATCTGTGCTGTCCGGAATTTGTGAAGGGAAAGCTGCCTGTGGTGGAAGAAACCCACAGGACTTATTTTTCGGGTGCGGACAAGGTGCTCTTTATGCGGGATACGTCAGAGGGTGAAAACTGTTTCTTTGGATTTGACGGAAATCGATTTGCAAAGCAAAGCGGGTATTATATTTATTATGAAAAAAATGATCCTATGCGGGAATATATCTTAAGTAAAAAGGGGGAGGAAAAAGGGAAGTCTTCCGGGGAAAAGCCGGATGTGGCTATGGCAAATTTCCGTAAAATCTTAAAGGAGAAAAAGGAGCAGAGCATAAAGCGCAGACAAAAAGCAGTTTCCTATGGAGTGAAGGTGACTGCCGTCCTGGTGCTTTTTGTAGGAGCAGTCAGTTTAAGAAACCGGGTGGAACCGGAAAAGCTTTTTCAAAGACAGATGGAGAAAACTTCTGCGGAGGTTGCCCAGGCAGCTTCTGATGAGGTGATCATCGAGGAGCTTCCGGGAAATGTGGAGGAGGAAGTAACACCGGAAGAACCTGTGTCTGATCCCACAGAAGAGCTTCCGGTGACGGAAGAGACGGAAGATGAACAGCAGCAGGAGGAGGTAGCAGAAGAAGTAAGGACAGAAGAAATACAGGAACTTAAGACGGAAGAAGTAAGTACTCAGGTGTCTTATGAAAGCTATGAGGTACAGTCCGGTGATACCCTTGCTGCTATCAGCAGGAAATTTTACGGAACAGACGAAAAGATCCGGGATATCTGTACCTTAAATGACATTTCCGACGGAGATTATATTCAGGCCGGAGAAATTATTTTACTTCCATAACATCCGATGTTATAATTGTCTTTAAAATGAATGACGAAAGAGAGGCCGTTATGGCAAAAATTGTAAATATATTTCCGTCCATGGATGAGGACATGAAGGGTTATCACAAAAAGTTGTGGAAGCACCGTGGAGCGGTATTGATCAAGTATCTGATTATTTTTATACTCCTTTTGCTGGCAGCATATGGAATCTTTTATTATACAGCCAACCGGAGTTATTCGGATTATTCTGTAGTATCCTCTACGAAAAGACAGGATACCCTGACTACCAGGTATGCATCCTTTGGAGGAAAAATTTTAAAATACAGCAGAGACGGTATTTCCTATACGGATGAAAAAAACAGTCTGCTGTTCAGCATTACTTATACGATGCAGGAGCCAATGCTGGTTTTATGTCAAAAGGCCGGAGCGGTAGCAAATAAAAACGGAAACCAGATTTTTGTGTTTGACCAGAAAAGCTCCAAAGGAGAGATCAAGACATTACTTCCTATTAAGCAGATGGCTGTGTCTGATCAGGGAATCGTGGCGGTGTTACTGGAGGATAGTAAGGCCAGTAAGCTGGAGATTTACTCTCCGGATGGGACGCTTCTTGGGGATGGAGTGTTTGATCTTCAGGACGCAGGATACCCCATGAACTTAAGTATTTCTTCTGATGGCACAAAGATTGCCATCGCCTTTGCACAGGTGAAAGGAACGAAACTAAATAGTTGCGTTGCGGTCTATAATTTTGACAATGTCGGGGAAAATTATGTGGATCATCTGGTATTTGCCAAAAGCTATGCCGAGTATCTGATCCCGGAGGTACACTATTATGATTCCGGAACACTCTCGGCAGTGGGGGATGGGATGCTGGCTTTTTATCATGGAAGTCAGATTCCGGAGCCTGTGAAAGAAGTGACCTTTGAAGAACCCATTCAAAGCGTGTTTTACGGAGACGATCAGATTGGTCTGGTCTTTGAAGCAACATCCGGGTATGTGCTGAGGCTGTTTGATCTCAAAGGAAATGAGACAGTACAGATTCCTTTTGAAATGAATTATCAGAATATTCGGATTCAGGACAATCTGGTACTGATCTACAGTGACACGGAAATGGGCTTGTATAGTTCCAAGGGAAAAGAATGTTTCCGATATAGTTTTGAATCATCTTTGGTGGATATTTTTGCCACAAAATCAAGAGATAAATATCTGTTTATTTATACAGATGAAACGCAGTTGATTTCGCTGCAGTAAACAAGAGGAGAAAAATTATGAATTGGCTTTTTTTAGCGGTAGCAGTTGTTTTAGGCTACCATGCAGTGGATGGTTTTCGCAAAGGATTTATCAGGAAGGCGGTCTCAGCCGTGTCACTGATTCTGACGCTGGTGCTGGTTACCTATGTAAATCCATATATCACAACCTTTATTCACAACTACACACCCATTCATGAAAACCTGCAGGAAAAATGCAGTGAACTGTTTGCGGGAAGTGAATATAATGAAGATTTAAAAACGGATCAGGTACTCATGATCGAAAATATGGAGCTTCCGGAAAATTTAAAAACACTTCTGATTGAAAATAACAATACAGAGGTATATGAACTTTTGAACGTTTCAGGATTTCATGATTATGTAGGGGCATACCTTGCCAATATGATCATCAATGCCATGTCGTACCTGATTGCTTTTCTTGTAGTTTTTACTTTACTGAGAGTAGTCCTGATGGCACTGGACGTGGTGACTATGCTGCCGCTCTTACATGGGATCAATAAGCTGGCCGGTATTGTGCTGGGTCTTATGGAGGGCGTGGTCTTTGTGTGGATCGCATTTTTACTGGTCACCGTTCTTTGCAACGGAAGTTTAGGACAGCGTTTCTTTGAACTGATCCGGGAAAATCAGTTTTTATTGTTTTTGTATAACCAGAATGTGATCGCAAAGATCGTATTCGGTCTGATATTTTAGGTAACGATTTGATGACAAAAGAAGAAAAAAAGGGGATTAAAATGCAGAGAATTTTATTGATGGTACTTCGTAATTTCTGGAGAGTTCCGGCGGCATGGTTTCGGCTGTGCCATTATGCAAAACATTCGGAAAAATATCCGGAGATGACCATGTGGAAGCACATTCAGTATATTATGAACATGGCGGTGACCTCGGGAAACCTGGATTTTCAGTGTTATGGTGTGGAAAACATTCCGAAGGAAGACGGTTTTTTGATGTATGGAAATCATCAGGGAATGTTTGATATTGTGGCCATCGGTGCTACCTGTCCCAACCCTTTGGGAGCGGTTTTAAAAAAGGAGCTGGGGGAAATACCTTTTGTAAAACAGGTGAAGATCTGTACCAAATCCCTTTGTATGGACAGAGAGGATATCCGTCAGTCCATGACCGTGATCAATGAGGTTATCAAGGAGGTAAAGGCTGGAAGAAATTACCTGATCTTTCCGGAAGGTACCAGAAGCCGTAAAGGAAATGAAATGCTGGATTTCCATAACGGAAGCTTTAAATGTGCACTGAAAGCCAAATGTTCTATTGTACCTGTGGCGTTTATCAACAGTTTTCTGGTGCTTGACCAAAAGGGATGGAAGCCGGTGAATGTACAGATCCATTATCTGGAGCCTATCTCCTATGAAGAATATAAGGATATGAATACTGTGGAGTTAGCTTCCATGGTGCATGATCGCATTGAGACGGTGGTGAAACAATATTCCTAAGAGATCCTGGAAGGTTTTCTTTTCCAGGGAAAGGAAACGCAAATGAAAAAGATTAGAATTCTTTGTGAAAAGGCCTGCGCAGAGAGCATCTGGTGTAAACAGCTGTTTAGCGGGCTTGTGAAAGAACTGAAAAAACGCCGGATCGGCTTTGAACAGGATGGGGATATTTCCAAAGAGGATGGAGTCTGTATGATTGGCATGAGCAATGAGTGGACACAGTCAGAGGTTGCAAGATGCAATGAAAGGGGATGTGTTCCCATAGTTCTTAGCACGCAGTCCGGAAGAACTGTAAAAGGAGAATACCATCTTATTTGTTCAGATATGGAGGGAGTTACAAAAGATTTAAAAGAGGCTTTTGTGAGTGCCGGAAGAAAAAAAATTGCATTATACGGCGCAGGACATACCTCTGATCTGGATAAAGACCGCTCGGATGTTTTTTCGGAGTTGGTATCAGGCAGCCAGAATATTTTTAGAAATACGGGTAATCTGGAATATTGCTTCCGTTCCTTTCTGCCAAAGGCCGCACGTTTCGACGGTGTCGTCTGTGTCAACGGTTATGCGGCAATTTCTCTGGTCAAGAAGCTGGAAAAGGAGAATCCGCAGATATTAAAGGAAACGGTTATCGTATCCTGTGAAGAGGTGCTTCGCCATTCCAAATATAACCAGTGGGTGTCTTATATTGATTTGAATCTGGAATCCTATGGAAAGGTTGGTCTGTCGGTGCTGGAACTTACGGAGCACAACAGGGAAATCGGAAATATTACGATAAAAATGAAGGGAACCGTCTGTGAGATTCCAAAGAAATCGGAGGAAACGAAAGATACAGCGGCTGCAGAAGAGCTGCAGCTTAAAGATCCGGAAATCATCAGCATGGAAAGGATAGAACAGCTATTAAGAGATGCGGATGATCTGGATCATCATATCATTGCCATGCTGTTAAGTGATGCTACGTACAGTGAGATCTCCGACAGCTGTTATATGACTGAGGGAAATATCAAATACCGTGTAAAAAAATATATGAGTATCTGTGAATGCAGGACGAAGAAAGAGCTTCTGGAGCTCCTTCGGGAGTATTTACAGTAGACAGGAAAAGACGGACAGCTCATGTAACAGATTCGAAGTTTGCTTTCCGGACAAAATCATGGAAAAAGTATAAAAAAGTCTGCTAAGATCTGCAGACTTTTTTGTCTTTCTAAGAACTCTAGTATTTGCTATAATGGCAACAGTTGAAAGTAAACCCATGGAAATGGGAAAAAAATAAAAGATATTACATAAAATGAAAGGAAATCATCATGGCAAGCTTAGTATTAAAAGACGTTAAAAAAATCTATCCAAATGCAGAAAAAAAGAAAAAAGCAAAAAAAGGCCAGCCAGAAAAGAAATCTAATCTTCTCGTAACAGAGGAAGGTGTTGTAGCAGTTCAGGAATTTAATCTTGAGATCGCAGACAAAGAATTTATCGTACTTGTAGGACCTTCAGGATGTGGTAAATCTACGACTCTTCGTATGGTAGCAGGTCTGGAAGAAATCAGCAGCGGTGATCTTCTGATCGACGGAAAACGTGTAAACGATGTTGCACCGAAGGATCGTGATATTGCAATGGTATTCCAGAGCTACGCATTATATCCACATATGACTGTATATGATAACCTGGCATTCCCATTAAAATTAGCAAAAATGGACAAAGCTGAAATCGACAAGAAGGTTCGTGAAGCAGCTGAAATCCTTGACATTACACAGTACCTTGACAGAAAACCAAAGGCTCTTTCCGGTGGACAGAGACAGCGTGTTGCAATCGGTCGTGCAATCGTTCGTAATCCTAAGGTTCTTCTTATGGACGAACCGTTATCCAACCTGGATGCAAAGCTTCGTAACCAGATGCGTGCTGAGATCATCAAATTACGTAAGAGAATCGACACAACTTTCATTTACGTAACACATGACCAGACAGAAGCTATGACTCTCGGTGACAGAATCGTTATCATGAAAGACGGTGTTATCCAGCAGGTAGGTACACCTCAGGAAGTATTCGATCATCCGTCAAATCTGTTCGTAGCAGGTTTCATCGGAATGCCTCGTATGAACATCTTCGATGCAAAACTCGTTAAGAATGGAGATAAATACGCAGTAGCAATCGGTGGAATCGAAGTAGAGCTTTCCGCTGAAAAACAGGCAAGACTTGCAGCAAACAACGTACAGTCTCAGGACATCACTTTAGGTGTAAGACCAGAGCACTTAACATTAAAAGGTTCTGAAATGCTGAAAGGTACTGTAGACGTATTCGAAATGATGGGTAGTGAAATTCATTACCATGTTTCTTACGAAGGACAGGATGTTATCCTCATCGTTCCAACTCTTGGAAACGAGACAGTTGCTATGGGTCACCAGATCGGATTCACATTTACCGGTGAAGTTGCACACGTATTTGATAAAGAAACAGGAAAGAACCTGGAATTCTAAGAGCGAGTGCATACAACAGATACAATATCATAGTAAGATTAAAATACCGCGGACATATGTTCGCGGTATTTTTTAAGAGCCAGGGGGACAAAGAAGCTGTATCCCTGTTTTTTTTTGTTCATAGTTTATTTACAAAATATTTACCTAAATTTCTTTAAATAATTGTTGACAAAGTGAACTATTGGAAATATAATTGCCACGATGAATTTAGCTAAATAAATTTAAATATTAAGTTCAATGTAACTGTTCAGAGCCAACCTCCAAAATGCTTTGCATTTCGTCGGTGTGGCGTATCCGCCAAATAAAATTTCAAAAACAGTATTAAAAATGCAAGCATTTTACACCTGTTTTATGAAATTTTGCTTGGCTCTGAACAGTTACAGATCAACAATTATTTTTTGGAGGAAAAAGAAATGACATTTGATAAAGTAAAAGAAGTAATCGTAGACACACTTGGATGTGATGAGGACGCAGTTGTATTAACAGCAGGCTTAAAGGAAGATTTAAATGCAGACTCTTTAGATGCAGTGGAATTAAGCATGGAACTGGAAGAAGCATTTGGCCTTACAATCGCTGATGAAGACTTAATGGAATTTGTAACAGTTAAGGATATCGTTGATTACATCGATAAAAATCTTGCATAAGAGAGAAGCAATATGAATATTCAGGATATTTATCAGTTAATGAACCATTTTGAAGGCTCCGGTATTTCAGAGTTGGAACTTGAGATGGAAGGAGTAAAGGTAGGCCTGAAAAAAGGCGGTCATATGGTGTCCGTTTTTGAAACGGAAACCATGAGCCAGTCAACGAAAACGAAAGAAGTAAAACCGACCGAGGTAGCGGTGAAAGTGTCAGGCACCAAAGTGGAGGCCCCGCTTCTGGGAACCTTCTACGCATCACCGTCTCCGGAGGAAGAACCTTTTGTCACTGTTGGCAAGGAAGTAAAGAAAGGTGATGTGGTGGGAATCATCGAAGCCATGAAGCTGATGAATGAGATTACCGCACCCTGCGATGGAGTGATCGAATCTATCCAGGTGGAAAACGGACAGATGGTAGAATATCATCAGGTACTGATGACTGTGAAGTAAGAGAGGAAATTATGTTCAAGAGAATTCTTGTAGCGAATCGGGGAGAGATCGCACTTCGCATCATTCGCTGCTGCAGGGAAATGGGGATTGAAACCGTAGCTGTGTATTCTACAGCAGACGAAGAAACATTGCCGGTAATGTTAGCCACCCATCGGATCTGTATCGGCCCGCCAAAAGCAACCGAGAGTTATTTAAATAAGGATGTGATCCTGACCGCTGCATTAAAAATGGGCTGTGATGCCATTCATCCGGGCTATGGATTCTTATCTGAAAATGCCCGGTTTGCAAAAAATGTCCTTGTAAATAATGCAGGAATTACGAGAGACAGTCTCATCATCCGTATGACAGACGAACAGTTTGACCAGGTCATTGACACCAACTTAAAAGGTGCATTTTACATGATGAGGGCAGTTTCCAAACAGATGATGAAGCAAAGATGGGGACGGATCATCAACATCAGCAGTGTGGTAGGTGTGATGGGAAATGCAGGTCAGGTCAATTATGCCGCAAGTAAGGCCGGCGTCATCGGTATGACAAAATCTCTGGCAAGAGAGCTTGCTTCCAGAAAGGTAACGGTCAATGCAGTGGCACCGGGGATGATCGCAACAGATATGACAGCGGTTGTGAGTGATAAGGCAAAAGAGGCAATGCCCGTTTTCGTCAGCAGGTCATTCCGGGAGATGTGCTGGAGCTTAGCTGCGAGATCATCAGCAGAAAAGGCCCTGTGGGAATCGGAAAAACAACTGCCAGGGTGAACGGCAAGGTGGCAGTTTCAGCGGAACTTACCTTTGCAATCGATGCGGAAAGCTGATATACTGTTGCTGAAATAAAGGGAACATTGACCAGATCTGTTCCATAGATGGGAGATATCCTATGCTTAGGGATTCATTTAGCAGAGTATACACAAAATTTAAATTACATTTTTATCAGAAGGTATTCGAGAAGATTCAGGAAAGAGAGACTTCTCTTACGACGGTAGAAACATTCTGCATGGAGATCATCTATGCAGCCAATGAGCCGACGGTCAATGAGTTTGCGAAAATTGCCAACCTTTCCTCGCCCAATGCGGCTTACAAGGTGAATAACCTGATGAAAAAGGGTTATCTGGAAAAGATCCAGTCAAAGGAAGACAAGAGAGAATTTCATCTGCGGGTAACCCAGAAATATCTGGATTATTATAACATCAGCTATCAGTACTTAAATACGGTGCTGACCCGTCTGGAGGAACGCTTTACGCCGGAGGAGCTGGAAGTGGTGGATCGGGTTTTAAAGGTGATGGATGAGGAACTGATGCCAGAGATACCGATTTAAGATTAGAAAATATGGAAGTCTGTACATGGGAATGTGCAGGCTTCTTTGTGCAGAAGGAATAAGTGTTATGAAAAAATCAAAGGGTATATTATATGTTTTGACAGCAGCCATACTGTTTAGTATCGGCGGGCTCTGTATTAAGCTGGTGCCATGGTCACCGCTGGCCATCAATGGTGCAAGAAATCTGATTTCCGTCATCATCATTGGTGCATATTTAAAAATGATCCATCACAAAATCATCGTGAATCCACCTGTGATTTTTGGTGCAGTGTGCATGATGGGCGTAACGACTTTATACTGTATTGCCAATAAACTGACCACTGCAGCAAATACCATCGTATTACAATTTACGGCACCGATCTTCGTAATCTTTTTCATGTGGATATTTTTCAAAGAAAGACCAAAGCGTGTGGATATCATTGCCAGTGCAGCGGTATTTGTGGGTATTCTTTGTTTCTTTGTGGACGGGCTTGCTGCCGGAAACATGCTGGGAAATTTTGTGGCGGTTTTATCGGGCGTATGCTATGCCGGTGTCTTTATGATGAACAGCTTTGAGAAATCTGATTCCCTGTCTTCTATTTTTCTGGGACAGGCATTGTCAGCAGTGACCTGTATTCCTTTCGTGTTTGGGGAGACGGATTTTGGCGTGACGGCTGTTGGCGGAATTTTGGCGCTCGGTATTTTCCAGCTGGCGCTTGCCTACATTTTTATGGCGAAGGGTCTTGAAGAGGTGCCTGCAGTGACAGCGAGTCTCACAACTGCCATCGAGCCCATCTTAAATCCTTTGCTGGTGGCAGTGTTTTATCATGAGATGATCAGCCCGTTATCTTTCGTGGGTGCGGTGATCGTAATCCTTGCGGTGGTAAGCTATAATGTCAGAAAAGTTGCTAAGCCTTCTTAATGACACCGCAGGCGATTTTTGAACCGGAATTGCCGGAGGGCTGATGTGGACAACGATTCATAAAAAATTCCTTGAAAGTTTATTAAATTATTATATGTTTCCTGTAAAAACGTGTTAAAATAGTAGTAGATTATGCGTAGCTGTTCAGAAGCCACGAAAGGCACTGAACAGGCAAAGAACTATGGAAAATCTGGGGGTATTACAATGAAGAACAGTGTACTTGAAGATAAAGTAAGAGAACGAAAACTGCTGGATGCCTTTTTTGATGAGGATATGATGCAATGGTCAAAAGGGGTTCTTCAGAAATATAACCGGTTGATGGCATATTACCGGTGTGCCATTATGGAAGTAGAAACGAAATTCAATGTATTAAATGAAGAGTTTTCTCTCCGATATGATAGAAATCCAATCAGCGGCATCAAAAGCAGGCTGAAAAAACTGGACAGTATCAAGGAAAAACTGGAACGAAAAGAATTGCCCTTTACTCTTGAAACAGTAGAAGAACATATCCATGATGTAGCAGGTGTACGTGTGGTCTGCTCCTTTGTGGATGATGTATATCTTCTGGCAGATGCACTGCTCAAGCAGGACGATATTACATTACTGGAGAAAAAAGATTACATTGCTAATCCAAAGCCCAATGGATATCGAAGCCTTCATCTCATTGTTACCGTGCCGATTTTCCTGGAGCATGAAAAGAGGATCATGCAGGTGGAAATTCAGCTTCGTACCATTGCAATGGATTTCTGGGCAAGCCTGGAGCATCAGCTTCGGTATAAGAAAGATTTTGATTTTACGGAAGATATGGCAAAGGAACTTTTGGATTGTGCAGATTTAAGTGCCCAGCTGGATTCTCGAATGGACAAGCTAAGGGATAAGGTGGAGTCTTCCAATACCTATGAAGTAGAATGATGCTGAAAACTGTGTGGCTGGAACGTATAGAACAGTTATAAAGCGTTTTGAGGAGTTTTTAAGTTATGAAAATAGAATGGAAGAGCTGTTTCCGTCTTGGATTGACCGTGTTTTTGACGTATCTTGCGATCCATTACTGGGGCAGCCTGACCGGATTGGTCAGAGTGTTATTTGGAGCGGCAGGCTCCCTGGTGATTGGGTGTGTCATCGCCTATGTACTGAATATTTTAATGAGCTTTTATGAGAAGTATTATTTTCCCAATAGTCAGAAGGCAGTGGTTGTAAAGAGCAAAAGAGTTGTCTGCCTGGTAGCTTCTTTGCTGACTTTGGTAGCCTTGGTGGCTCTTGTGATCGGGCTGGTGCTTCCGGAACTGGCAGGCTGTGTGAAACTTTTGGTAGCGGAAGTGCCTGAGGCTTTGGATACAGGGATTCAGTGGCTGGAGAATAGCGGTGTGTTAGCTGCAGTGCTGTCAGATGATTCCATTGCTGCACTGACTGCTATAGACTGGCAGGCCAAGATGGCCGAGATGATTAAAATGCTGGCTGCAGGTGTGGGCGGTGTTGCCCAGGCAGCAGTGGGTGCGGTATCTGCCACGGTTTCCGTGGTAACCCAGTTTGTCATCGGCCTCATTTTTGCAATATATATTTTGCTTGGAAAAGAGTCACTTGGCGGACAGCTTCGCAGAGTGATGGAGCATTACCTGAAACCGGCATGGAATGAAAAGATCCGCTATGTGGTGGGAGTGTTTGATGGTTCCTTCCACAGTTTTATCGTGGGACAGTGTATTGAAGCAGTTGTCTTAGGGGTACTTTGTATCATTGGAATGACATTGCTTCGCTTCCCTTATGCCATGATGATTGGTACGCTCATCGGATTTACCGCACTGATTCCGGTAGCAGGTGCCTATATCGGAGCGGGCGTGGGAGCCTTTATGATCTTGACCGTATCACCCATCAAGGCGTTATTATTCCTTGTGTTTATTGTGGTTTTGCAGCAGTTGGAAGGAAATTTAATTTACCCGAAGGTGGTGGGAAAATCCATCGGACTGCCGGGTATCTGGGTTCTGGCAGCTGTGACTGTAGGCGGCGGTGTTATGGGAATCCCGGGAATGCTGATTGGGGTGCCGGCGGTGGCAGCTGTTTATCAGCTGGTGAAGCAGGATTTGAATAGAAATTAGTTAAATAGAAAGGGTTCTGCTCGACTTATATGTTGAGCAGAACCCCTTTTTGACGATTCATGGAATTGTGTTGTGAATTACTCCCAGGTAATTTTTAACCTGCGTCTATGTTTCGCAGGCACAGCCTTTTCATCCGGCAAAATATTTTTATACCGGTAAACGCTTAAGACCAGTCCCAGTAAAATATAGGACACCACAACATTGCTTCCGCCGTAGGACAGAAATGGTATGTTGACAGAAATATAAGGGATCAATTGCAGGTTTTGTAGAATTCCTACAGTAGTTTTTACGAGAAAGACCAGTCCGCATCCGGTGCCGACGATCATGCCCAACTGATTTTTCTGGGTCAGAGAAATCCGGAAAATTTTGAAAATGATCAGCGTAAGACCGGCAACGACTGCAACGGTTAACAGCACCCCGTAAATACTGCACATGGATACCAGGATAAAGTCTGTCAGATATTCTCTGTAAGGTCCGTTTGCAAGCTGTTCCATTGCCTGATGGCTGGTACCAAGAAGTGCGCTGCTTTCCCTCATACTCCGGGCAAGGTTCTGAATAAAGTGACTGCCCCCACTCTGTGTAAAGAAAGAACGGATTCTTTCGGTCTGGTATGCCTCTCCGAAAAAGTAATAATATCCCAGGATGGACAGTGGGGTGAAAAGGACAATTCCTCCGGAAATTCCAAGGACCGCTTTCTTGTGGATCTGATACCAGCCCTTCCATACCGCAAAGGCGAATAGACAAAAAAGAGTGGTAAACAGAACCAGAGCAGCACTTAAACTCGGTCTGAGCCATACGAAAAATACGGGTAAGATGATCATTGAAATTATTTTAGCCAGAACAATGTAACCATCACCACGGAAGGAATAGAGGGCCGCGCCAAAGAGCGGAACATATAAAAACATTGCCTCCGTAATGGAAAATGATATCGGCCCAAAGGCAATCCAGCGGGTGGCTCCATATTTCTGAACGCCTAAAAACATACTGGAGATAGCCATAAAAAGGAAAAAGAAAACAGCAGCCTTCCATTTGAATTTCCCCAAAATGCTGTAATCCACCCGATAGACAATAAGCATAAGGAAAAATCCCAGGAGCACATACATTGCCTGCTGCTGCCATGGGAATGCATCCGAGAATCGGATATTGGCAATATAAAATACCCCAACACTAAAAAGGCTCAGCACAGCAATGGCTATGACAATGCCCCAGTTCATCTGAGGTCTGTGAATGCGGTCCAATGCAACACCGGTCTCCACGGGATCTCCCATTTCCCGTACCGCGCGTTCCAGTGCTTCTTCCGGAAATGCACCGCATGCTTCATAGTCCGCTGCCTGATCTAAAATATGGTTTTTCAGTTCTTCCGTAACAGTAGAGCGGATCTTTGTGTATCGAATCTGTTCAGATACGGTTTCCAGATATTCACTTAGCTTCATCTTACACCTCCAATGCAAGAACATTGGTGACTGCTTTCGCATACTGTTCCCATTCGTCCCGTTTTTTTTCTAAAAATTTACGCCCTTCTTTTGTGATGCCATAATACTTTCGGACTTTTCCGGAAGCTTCCTGCTCATAGCAGGTCAGATAGCCTTTATCCTCTAAAGAGTGCAGAAGCGGGTAAAGGGTTCCGGCTTTCAGCTCAAATACATTTTCAGAGCGTTTTCTTAAAGTTTCAATCATCTCATATCCGTACATGTCCTTCTCCGAGAGAAGTCTTAAGATCAGCATGGACATGCTGCCGGAAACAAGGGTACGATCAATGGACATTTATAATTCCTCCTTTATATGTAGAATATCTATATATAGATTACCTATATATTAAAACGAGAAAATGGAAATGTCAAGAAACTATTTGGAAATAAAAAGCTTAAAATGACAGATGGTGAATGCTATGGTATGATAATTTAATAACAGAGTATTAGAACAGAAGTAAATGACTATTGGTAGGTGTAGTATGGAAAGGATGCTAGAAATATGCTGCGGCAGCTATGAAGATGCGCTTGCAGCGTATCATGGAGGCGCAAAGCGTATTGAATTAAACAGTGCCCTGCATTTGGGTGGACTGACCCCGTCTGTAGGTGCGCTTGTTTTGACAAAAAGAAATACAGATTTAAAGGTCATCACAATGGTAAGGCCCCGTGGCGCCGGCTTTTGTTACAGTGATGCAGATTTTGAAACGATGAAAATGGATGCACGTCTGATGATGGAAAACGGTGCTGATGGCGTGGCCTTTGGATGTCTGGACGAAAAAGGCAACATTGATGTGGAGCAGACAAAGGAAATTATTGATATCATCAAAGAATACCATGGTGAAGTGGTGTTTCACAGGGCTTTTGACTGTGTGAAGGATCCTTATCAGTCTGTTGAGAAATTAATTGAAATGGGTGTGGACCGTATCCTGACAAGTGGTCTGAAAGCAAAGGCAATGGAAGGAATTGACCTGATTGCTGATCTGCAGAAGAAATACGGAAATAAAATACAGTTTCTGGCCGGAAGCGGTATGAACGCATCCAATGCAAAGGAAATGATGGACAGAACCGGAATTTCACAGGTGCACAGCTCCTGCAAAGGATGGAACTGTGACCCAACGACTACAGGAGAAGAAGTATCCTATTCCTATGCAGAAGGACCCCATGAAAATGATTATGATGTTGTGGATGAAGGATTAGTGAGAAAACTGGTCGAAAGTATATAGGGCAGTCCCTTTAAGGCTGCCCCGGTTCTTCGGCTCTACTTACCTTTCGGTATTCGTTGGGGGTCATGCCGGTGGATTTTTTGAAAATCTGGGAAAAGTAGCTTGGAGACGAAAATCCCAGCATCCGGCTGATGAGTGCAAGAGAATAGTCATCGTTTTTTAACAGCTGCTTTGCATCCTCAATACGGCGGGAAATCATATAATTAATAGGTGATATACCGTATTCCTCAGAAAATGCATGAACCATATAATATTTGCTGGAATGGGTAACTTCTGCCAGCATATCCAGGTTAATATTTTCTTTAAAATGTTCATCAATGTATCTTTTCACTGTGGCACACAGTCTGGAAGAACTTTTTTTAATGGGTGCCATGGTGGTGGAAAAGTCCGTCTGCCTTGTGAGGTAAATGACAAGAACCTCCATTAAATCCTGACAGATCGTCTCATATCCCGGCGCTTTCGCCTCAATTTCCCTGATCATATTCTGAAGATAGAAAAAAATATTTTCCCGCTTATTGCGGAAGTTTACAATACAGTAACGGTCTTCCATTTCCTCGCTGACGGAAAGCTCCAGCCCTTCCACCCCGAGAACAATGTATTCCAAAGGATTGGCATTAAAACTGATCTCAGTATGTTCTACATTGGGGTTTACAATGACCAGATCATTGGAGGAAACAGGATGGATTTCTCCCTCAATAAAGAACTGACCTACTCCGCCGGTTACGTAAAAAAGCTCCGAGCAGCTGTGGGTGTGCGGGGTGCTGTGCCAGTCGCCTCCGTATTTGGCTGAGCTGACGTATAAAAGTCTGGTGGCATTTCTGACACTTTTGTTTTCCTGAACTGCGAGGTCGTATCGGTTTGTACTCATTGGTTACTCCTTACTTTATATTTCTTGGTAATAATTGGAATTTAAAAAGCAAGATAATTATATTACAATGAAATCGGTTGTGCAACAGTTTGCATAAAAAAGAAAAAATATATTTTGAATATTCAATCATATACAACAAAAAACCTTTGTGAGGATTGCACAAATTCCGAAATATAATTTATATAAATTAACTAAAAATCGTTTGAATAGCAATATATATAAAAAACATAGCAATAATCGGATTGAATAAAGAAATGAAAAAGTTATACTGAGATTACCAAGCAAAGGGGACGGCACGGGTTGCCGAAATCAACGAAAGGGGAATTTTAAATGAAAAAGAAACTTTTAAGCGCACTTTTATGTGTGGCAATGGTAGCTTCTATGGTAGTTGGATGTGGCGGCACAAAAGAACCGACAGCATCAGAAACACCGGCAACAGCAGAAACACCGGCAGCAACAGAGGAACCTGCTGCAGACGTTACGATTAAAGTTGCAGCAATCGAGACAGCATACGGCTCTGATATGTGGAAAGAAGTATGTGATGCATTCACAGCACAGACAGGTATCAAAGTTGAATTAACAACAGATAAAAATCTGGAAGATGTGATCGGACCTTCTATGCAGGGTGGAGAATATCCGGATGTCATCCATTTGGCAACAGGCCGTGAAGCTGCTCTGACAGAACAGTTCATCAAAGGCAACATGATTGCTGATATCACAGATGTATTATCTATGACAGTACCTGGAGAAACTGCTCTTGTATCTGAAAAAATCGCAGGCGGTTTCACAGAAACATCTTTGACAAACCCATATGGTGACGGCAAAACATATCTTGCTCCAATGTTCTACTCTCCATGCGGATTATTTTATAATGCAGGCCTCTTAGAAGAAAAAGGCTGGAGCGTTCCGACTACATGGGATGAAATGTGGGAATTAGGTGACAAGGCAAAAGCTGAAGGTATCTCTTTATTTACCTATCCGACAACAGGATACTTTGATGCATTCTTTTATGCATTAATGTACTCTGTAGGCGGTCCTGAATTCTTCAACAAAGCTACAAACTATGCAGAAGGTATCTGGGAAACACCGGAAGCTCAGACATGTTTCGAAATCGTAGCAAAATTAGCTACCTACACAAACCCGATCACACCGGCTCAGGCTAACGACCAGGATTTTACACAGAACCAGCAGTTAGTTCTTGATAACAAAGCAATCTTCATGCCAAACGGTACATGGATCGTTGGTGAAATGGCAGAAGCTCCACGTGCAGAAGGATTCAAATGGGGTATGACAGCTCTTCCGGCAGTTGAAGCAGGCGGAGACGGATACAGCTACACATGGTTTGAACAGGCTTGGATTCCTGCAGGTGCAGAAAACATTGATGCAGCAAAACAGTTCGTAGCATTCCTTTACAGCGATGCAGCTTGTGAAGCATTCGCAAAAGCAGGCGCTATTCAGCCGGTACTTGGTATTGCGGACAAGCTTGATGGTGACAATGTAATGTTCTACTCTATCTATGACAATGGAGCAAAAGCTGCTATGGGTAACTTCGCAGCATATGAATCAGTTGCAGGTTTAGGAACTGTTCGTGAAGTATTCTTTGATCCGGTAAACTCTTTGGTATCCGGTGATATGACAATGGAAGACTGGGTTGCAGGAATCATTCCGGCAAGTGACCAGATGCGTGCAAACTTAAAATAAGTTCATAAATGTAAATTATTCGGCGGCGGGCAGGGACACTGTCCGTCGTTTTGAGTTTATGTGCATTTAGTTTTAGAAAGGAACAAAATATTATGAAAAAGAATAAGAGACTCATAGGTTTCCTGACCGCAAGTCTGGCTCCGGCGACCATTCTTTTCTTTGTTTTTATGATTTTGCCGACTTTGAATGTGTTTAGAATGTCACTCTATGAAAAGGGAGCGTACAACCCTCAGGAAACATTTGTGGGATTAGCGAATTTCCGTGCACTTCTGGCAGATGCGAACTTTATTCGCTCTATGCAGAATATGATCTTACTGGTGGTAGTGACCACTCTCATTACTTTTGGGTTTGCAATTTTATTTGCGGCCATTCTGACACGTGAGAAATTAAAGGGTCAAAACTTTTTCAGAATCGTATTTTATATTCCGAATATTTTATCAGTAGTAGTTATTTCCGGTATTTTCTCGGCAATCTATAAACCGGAAAATGGTATGTTAAACAGTATTATCGGGTTATTCCGTGATATGTCAGAGCCGATCCTCTGGAAGGGTCAGAATTTGGTTATTGTCAGTATCATTATTGCAATGGTATGGCAGGCCATCGGTTACTACATGGTTATGTATATGGCATCCATGTCCAGTGTACCGGAAAGCCTTTATGAAAGTGCAGGATTGGATGGAGCAGGTCGATTGACACAGTTTTTCCATATTACCATTCCACTGATCTGGACCAATATTCGTACTACATTAACATTCTTTATTATTTCGAACATTAACCTGGCGTTCCTGTTTGTAAAGGCAATGACTTCCGGTGGACCAAACGGTGCTTCTGAAGTTGCCTTAAACTATATGTATGGTCAAAAAGATGCAGGATTGTTCGGATACAGTATGGCAATCGGTGTTGTAATCTTCCTGTTCTCCTTTGCGCTTTCTGCACTGGTTAATAAGGTTACTGAACGAGAAACATTGGAATTTTAAAGGAGGATGGTTATGAATCAGAAGAAAAGCTCTGTTGCGGGTGAACGCATTTATAAAGCGTTTATTTACGTAGCACTTATTACATTGGCCGTCGTCATTTTGGTTCCGGTGGCATGGGTATTCATGGCTTCTGTAAAACAGAATAGTGAATTTTACGGAAATCCGTGGGCATTACCGAAAGGTCTTTACTGGCAGAACTTTGTGGATGCATGGAACTCAGCAAGCATGGGAAGCTATATGGTCAACTCTGTGATCGTAACAGCTGTGGCACTTCTTCTTTTGCTGATCGTGGCACTTCCTGCAGCATATTGTCTGGCCAGATTTCAGTTTAAGGGAAGCAAATTTTTAAATACAGCGTTTATGGCAGGTCTGTTTATCAATGTGAACTATATTGTTGTACCGATTTTCTTAATGCTGAGAGATGGAGACTTATGGTTAAAAAAGGCCATAGGACAGGGATTTTTGTTAAACAACCTGTTTGTACTTGCAATCGTATATGCGGCGACTGCATTGCCGTTTACCATTTATCTCCTGGCAGGTTATTTTAAGACACTGCCTCATGACTATGAGGAAGCTGCCTACATTGACGGTGCAAGCTATAGTAATGCAATGTGGAAAATTATTTTCCCCATGGCAAAGCCTTCAATCATTACGGTAATTTTGTTTAACTTCCTGTCCTTCTGGAATGAGTATATTATTTCCATGACATTAATGAGCTCGGCTACAGGACAGAAAACATTGCCGGTAGGTCTTTTGAACTTAATGCAGGCACAGCAGTCAGCAGCACAGTATGGTATGATGTATGCAGGGCTCGTGCTTGTAATGCTGCCCACATTAATTTTATATATGTGTG
Organism: uncultured Lachnoclostridium sp.; assembly: GCA_945786935.1. Taxonomy (GTDB): domain Bacteria; phylum Bacillota; class Clostridia; order Lachnospirales; family Lachnospiraceae; genus HGM12587. Next base: position 3,471 of record CALZFY010000009.1, on the reverse strand, counting down.
TACAGAAGCAGCTGACAGAAGGTATGACTGTCGGCGGACTGAAAGGATAAGGTGAGAAGATGGATTTTTGGAAAGAACATGTTAAATTACGCGTGGCTTTAATCGCATTTTTCTTTGTCCTTGGACTTGTATGCGTCATATCCGGATGGAAAATGACAGGTGAGCTGAAAGGACTTGGAATTATGATTCTGGGTGTTGTGTTTCTGCTCACAGCATTGTTGGTTTACAATAAACCATATGAAACACCAAGCAGAAGGGATTAAAAGTTATGGCAAATAGTGAAATGACAAAAGGAAGAGTAACCATTCCTACAAACCTGGACGTTGTGCCGGAGACCATTGAGATATTAAAACGCTGGGGAGCAGATGCGATCCGCGACTGTGACGGCACGGAATTTCCGGAAGAGTTAACAAAGGTAGGAGCAAAGATCTACTCTACATATTATACAACACGTAAAGATAATGAGTGGGCTAAAGCAAACCCTGATGAAGTACAGCAGTGTTATATTATGACAGGATTTTATACTGCAACGGAAGGCTGCTTATCTATCCCGCTGATGAAAGGTATTTCTGATGAACTTATGATGGTAAATACCCGTGATGACATGAAACGCTGGTGGGAGGTTGTGGACCGTACGACCGGTGAGGTGGTTCCTGCAGATAAGTGGACATACAATGAAGAAACAGGTTGTGTCGATATTACGAACCCTGCTTCCTTTCATGAATATACCGTAAGCTTTCTGGCATATTTAATCTGGGATCCGGTGCATATGTATAATGCCACAACAAACGGATGGACCAATTTTGAACATCAGATCACCTTTGATGTAAGACAGCCTAAAACTCATGAATATTCTATGAAAAGGCTTCGTAAATTCTGTGAAGACCATCCATATGTAAATGTGATCCGATACACAACCTTTTTCCATCAGTTCACACTGGTATTTGATGAACTAAAACGTGAAAAATATGTGGATTGGTATGGATATTCCGCATCTGTCAGCCCGTATATTCTGGAACAGTTTGAAAAAGAAGTGGGTTACAAATTCCGTCCGGAATTTATTATCGATCAGGGATACTATAACAATCAGTATCGTGTCCCAAGCAAGGAGTTTAAAGATTTCCAGGCATTCCAGCGAAGAGAAGTAGCTAAGCTTGCAAAAGAAATGGTAGACATCACCCATGAATGCGGCAAAGAAGCTATGATGTTCTTAGGAGATCACTGGATTGGTACAGAACCGTTTATGCCGGAGTTTGCAACAATCGGCCTGGACAGCGTTGTGGGAAGTGTAGGTAACGGAAGTACACTTCGTCTCATTTCCGACATTCCGGGAGTAAAATATACAGAAGGCCGTTTCCTGCCTTACTTCTTCCCGGATACTTTCCATGAAGGCGGTGACCCTGTAAAAGAAGCGAAAGAAAACTGGGTAACAGCAAGACGTGCAATCCTTCGAAAACCCATTGACCGTATCGGATATGGCGGTTACTTAAAACTTGCATTGGACTTCCCGGAATTTATTGATTATGTGGAAAGCGTATGCAATGAATTCAGAGAATTATATGAAAACGCCAAAGGAACTACGCCGCATTGCGTTAAAACAGTGGCAGTATTAAACAGCTGGGGTAAGATCAGAAGTTGGGGCTGCCATATGGTACATCATGCTTTATACCAGAAGCAGAACTACAGCTACGCAGGTGTCATTGAGGCTCTTTCAGGAGCACCCTTTGATGTGAGATTTATTTCTTTTGATGATGTGAAGGCAGATGAACATGTATTAGATGATATCGATGTTATCATCAATGTAGGTGATGCTGACACTGCCCATACAGGCGGAGCTGCATGGGAAGATGAACAGATCGTATCTGTGGTACGTCGGTTTGTATATAACGGAGGCGGATTGATCGGTGTGGGTGAACCGTCCGGACACCAGCATCAGGGTCACTTCCTTCAGTTGGCATCTGTGCTGGGTGTAGAAAAAGAAACCGGATTTACGTTAAACTACGATAAATACAATTGGGAAGAACATCCGGAACACTTCATTCTTGCAGATATAACCAAACCCGTTGACTTTGGTGAAGGAAAGAAGAACATTTTTGCATATGAAGGAACGGAAATTCTCGTTCAGCGGGAAAAAGAAGTTCAGATGGCAGTAAACTCCTTTGGAAAGGGACGTTCTGTTTATATCAGTGGTCTTCCTTACAGCTTTGAAAACAGCCGTGTGCTTTACCGAAGCATTTTGTGGAGTACTCATAGTGAAGATGATCTTCATAAATGGTTCAGCAGTAACTATAATGTAGAAGTTCATGCTTATGTAAAGAACAAAAAATACTGTGTTGTAAATAATACCTATGAACCACAGGATACGGTTGTCTACACAGGAGATGGCAGTAGCTTCAAACTTCATATGGGAGCAAACGAAATTAAGTGGTATGAAATTTAGTTTCTAAAAGCAAAGGAGCGATTTTATGAAATATTGTTTTGGTGTTGATATTGGCGGAACATTTGTGAAGCTGGGGCTTTTTACCTCTGAGGGTGAACTTCTGGACAAATGGGAGATCAAGACCCGAAGAGAAGATCATTCTTCCCATATCCTGCCGGATATTGCAGAGAGCCTGAATGCAAAACTGCAGGAAAAAGGCATTTTAAAAGAGGATGTAGCAGGAATCGGTTTTGGTACACCGGGTCCTGTGACAGAGGATGGTGTAGCAGTCTGTCCGGCAAATCTTGACTGGGAAAACAAACCGGTGGCTAAGGAACTTAGTGAACTGACAGGACTTCCCTGCAGAGGCGGAAACGACGTGAATGTAGCCGGTCTTGGAGAAATGTGGAGAGGCGGAGCAAAGGGCTATAAAAACGTAGTCGTTGTTCCAATCGGTACCGGTGTAGGTGCAGCGATCATCTGTAATGGTAAAATTATTACGGGTGCAACAGGAGCTGCCGGTGAAGTGGGGCATATTCATGTGGATGATGAAATCAAAGAGCCATGCGGATGTGGAGCGATCGGATGCGTGGAGCAGTTCTCTTCTGCCACAGGCCTGGTGAGAATGGCGAAAAAGCTCTTAACAGAAACTGACAGGGAAACAGTGCTTCGTGATATCAAAGATCTTACAGCTAAGGATGTGGTTGATGCTGCAAAAGCAGGGGATCAGGCTGCTGATGAAATTTTCGACAAATTCTGTGATTACTTAGGGTATTCACTGGCAGCAACAGCTGCAGTTATTGATCCGGAAATTTTCATCATCGGCGGTGGTGTATCAAAAGCAGGACAGATGCTGATCGACCGTGTACAGTCATATTTTAAAAAATATGTATGGCCGGGTCGCAGAGATATCCGGTTTGCTCTTGCAACTCTTGGAAACGATGCAGGAATTTACGGTGCAGCCAGCATGATGATCGAGAAGTAAAAAAGAGACAAGGGGGACAAGGGGACGGTTCTCTGTCCGGAAAATTCCCGGACAGAGAACCGTCCCC
>CALZFY010000008.1:0-51500 GCA_945786935.1 uncultured Lachnoclostridium sp. | reverse complement strand
CTCATCAATGATATCCTGCAGCTGTCAGAATTGGATACGAGAGAATCGGCACCGGAAAAGGAGTGGCTGAACCTTTATGGTCTGGCATCCACCTGTCTGGAAATGCTAAGGATTCATGCAGAACCACTTGGAATTGAGCTTCAAATGAAGGGAAGTGCCTGCCGTATCTTCGGTAATCGCGGCATGATCGAAGAACTTTTATACAATCTTTGTTCCAATGCCATCCGGTATAACAAGCCCGGCGGTATGGTGGAGGTTTTGGTGGAAAGCCGGCAGGAAGGTGTTCTTCTAAGGGTCAAAGATACCGGAATCGGCATCCCGAAGGAGCATCAGGAGAGAATCTTTGAAAGATTTTACCGTGTAGACAAGAGCCGTTCCAAAGAAAGAGGCGGTACCGGCCTTGGCCTTGCCATTGTAAAGCATATCGTTGCGGAACATGGGGCAAAGCTTACATTAGAGAGTGAAGAAGGTGTGGGAACAACCATGGAAGTGTTGTTTCCGGATCAAAATTGAGCAACAGAATAATGATAGAAATCCCGCAGCAGTTCTAAGGAGATATGTGGCGGGATTTTTGTGTAGAAAAGAGAGAAAACAGGTAACGATACACTCCTCTATCGGTAATTTTGTAGAAAATCACTTAAAAATATATAAAAATAATTAAAAAATCGTGAAATCGAATAATTACTTTTGGACAAGAAAGTAATAAAATGGACAATGATTTGTTATGTAATAGAGGAGGCAGAAAAATGTACTTATTACTGTTCGCTTTTTGGTTAATATTAAATGGAAGGATTACGACGGAAATTGTCCTGATGGGGCTGGTCTTTGCAGCGGTGGTCTATGCATTTGCCCTGAAATTTATGGGACTTACCTGGCAGAGAGAGAAATCTTTTTGGAAACATTTCGGATGGGGAATCCGGTATTTGTTGATTCTTATAAAGGAAATTGTCATTGCAAATGTTACCGTGTTAAAAATTGTACTGTCTCCGAAATCTGAGATCCACCCGGTGATCGTAAGCTTTGATGCACCTTTAAAAAGCCATCTTTTACAGGTGATTTTAGCGGACTCCATTACACTGACACCGGGCACCATTACCGTGAGATTATATGAAGAGAAATTTGAGGTACATTGTCTTGATGAGTCTCTGGCAGCAGGCTTAAATGACAGTATATTTGTAAAAATGTTAAAGAAATGGGAGGAAGCATAATATGACAGATTTATCAAATGCTTATGGAACACTTGCCATTGGTGCCATCATCACCATTGCAGTTTTAGTTGTAGCATGTCTGATCCGTTCAGTCATAGGACCAAGGGTTACCGACCGGATCGTGGCAGTCAACTCCATTGGAACCATGGTCATTGTGATCATTGCGATCCTGGCAGTTCTTTTAGATGAAGCTTATCTTCTGGATGTATGTCTGATCTATGCCATGCTCAGCTTTGTGGCAGTCATCGTACTGACCAAGATTTATACAGGAGTTTATCGGGAGGAGCATTCCGGGGAAGAGGAGGAAAAATAAGATGGAATGGATTCGTTTTGCTTTCGCAGCGGCTTTTTTAATCTGTGGAGTACTCATTATGGCTTCAGCGGTCTTTGGAATGTTCAGGTTTAAATTTGTTTTAAACAGAATGCATACGGCAGCCACGGCAGATACCTTTGGCCTGCTGCTTTCCATGATTGGACTGATCATCTGGAAAGGCTTTGGGTTTGAAGCTCTGAAAATGATCATTATCATTGGATTTTTCTGGATCTCAGGACCGGTTTCCAGTCATCTGATTGCCCGGATGGAGGTTTCCACCAATGAAAAACTGGAAGAAGAATGTGAGGTAAAGAAGTATGGAGAACTTTAGAATACTGTTATTGATCTTCCTTTTATTATGTGCCCTGTTTGTTACGGTTTCCAAAAATCTTCTGGTATCTGTGGTGATCTTTATGTCCTACAGTCTTGTGATGTCTGTGGTGTGGGTCCTTTTGGAATCCCCGGACCTTGCCATTACGGAAGCAGCTGTAGGAGCCGGAGTTACCAGTGTGCTCTTTTTCATTACCCTGAAAAGAATCGGTGCCATCGGAAAGGAACATTTAGATGAGCAGGACGAGGTGACCAAAGAGATCAATGCAAGACCCAGTGTGAAGCGATTTGACAGATTTTACAAAGGTGCTGTAGTGGTCTTAGGTGCTGCAATCATCTTTGCCTTATTATTAACAGCTTCCAATACACCTGCATTTGGAGATGAACATAATCCTTATAACAATGAGGTATCGGAAAGATACCTGGAAAAAGGCCTGGAAGAGACCGGTGCTGTAAATGCTGTGACAGGTATGATCCTTGATTACCGTGCCTTCGATACCTTTGGTGAATCCTGCGTGCTCTTTATTGCAGCAGCCTGTGTACTAATCCTTCTTCGTGATGATAAGTCAGATACCACAGCAAAAGCACTCATTGACGAAAGATTTGAGCCGGTCAGTGATACGATCCTGCAGGCCTCCACAAGAATCATTTTCCCGGCAATTATAATTTTCGGAATCTATATTTTATTAAACGGACATCTCTCTCCGGGAGGCGGTTTCTCCGGTGGAGCTATTATGGGTGCAGGACTTATTATGCATGTCAATGCTTTCGGATATAAAAAGACCCAGAAGTTCTTCAATGAGAAGACCTATAAGAGAGTTACCGTAGGAGCCTTAAGCTTTTACTGTATTGCAAAAAGCTATTCCTTCTTTACGGGAGCAAACCATATCCCAAGCGGTATTCCTACCGGTACACCGGGTGCTATCTTAAGCAGTGGTCTGATCCTGCCGCTGAATATCTGCGTCGGACTGGTGGTAGCATGTACCATGTATGCTTTTTATACATTATTCAAAAAAGGAGGTATGTAACATGGGAAATAATTTACTGGTAAATTACGAATCTGTGGTAGCAGTCCTTCTTTTCGGCATTGGCCTTACCAATCTTTTACTTCATAAAAATCTGATCAAGAAGATCATCGGGTTAAATATTATGGATACGGCAGTGTATCTTCTTTTGGCTACCCAGGGCTATATTGAAGGACGCATGGCTCCGATCATTGTCAACGGAAATACGGATCCGAAGCTTTATATCAATCCGGTACCAAGCGGACTGGTACTTACCGGTATCGTTGTTTCTGTCAGTGTATCTGCTCTGATGCTGGCATTGACTATCCGGTTATATAAAAGATATCACACATTGAATCTGGATGAGATTCTGATGCATATTCAGAAGGAGGGACACTAGGATGGATTTTATTCGCAATTTCCCTTTCTTCAGCATTATCATCTGTATGTTTTCAGGTATCTTAAGCTCTGTACTGGATGGTAAAAAAGCCAGAAATCTTTGTATCGGTGCAGTAAGTATCGTAACTATGCTGTCTGCCTGTGTGCTGTTTTATACAGTAAAAACTGACAGTTCCTTTACCTATATGATGGGCCATTACCCGGCACCCTGGGGTAATGAGATTCGCGCAGGTATTTTAGAGGGACTTTTAGCTACGACCTTTTCTTTTGTGCTTTTGTTATCCCTTGTTTCCGCTTATCACAGAACAAGTGAGGATATCGAAAGCAGCAAATTGAATTTGTTTTACCTGCTGGCAGATCTTCTGTTGAGCTCTTTGTTAGCAATCATTTACACCAATGACTTATTTACTGCTTACGTATTCGTAGAGATCAATACCATCGCAGCCTGTGGTCTGATTATGATCAGACAGATCGGACGTACCTTCGGGGCAGCCATGAAGTATATGGTTATGAGCCTGGTTGGATCAGGTCTTTTCCTCATCGGTCTGTCCCTGCTCTATACACTGACAGGACAGCTTTTAATGAGCCCGGCGAAGGAAGCTTTGGCAAATCTGGTAGCAGCAGATCAATATCATCTGCCGGTCTTAGCCGTTTTAGTGCTGATGTCTGTTGGGCTTGCCATTAAGAGCGGACTTTATCCCTTCCATTCCTGGATGCCGGATGCCTATGGATTTTCCACAGCCTCAGCCAGTGCCATTCTTTCCGGTCTGGTATCTAAGGCTTATATCATCTTACTGATCAAGATCTTTTACCGTGTGGTAGAGATTGATTTTATCGTTGACAGTGAAATGATGAACGTACTGTTTGTATTTGGTCTTGTTGGAATGGTCATGGGATCTGTAGATGCAATTCTGGAAAAGGATATCCGCAGAATGATTGCCTTTTCTTCCGTAGCACAGATTGGATACATTTACATGGGCATCGGTCTTGGAATAGAAGCAGGATATGTGGCTGCAGTTTACCATATTCTTCATCATGCAGCTACAAAGGCATTGCTGTTTATTTCTGTTGTGGGTCTTTCCAATGTGTCCGGCGGAAGTAAGCTTTTCCCGGATCTTCGGGGAGCTGCCTACAGACATAAGGTGGCCGGAGTTGCCTTTACTGTAGGAAGCCTTTCCATGGTAGGACTTCCCATGTTCTCCGGATTTATTTCAAAATACCTGTTTGCTACGGCAGCTATGTCAGCAAGCCCGAAAAAGGTATTTTTAACACTGATCGTTCTGGGAATCAGTACGATCTTAAATGCCATCTATTTTCTTCATACAGTGGTAACGATCTATACACCTAAGGAAGAGAACTCTGAAAAACCGGAAAGCCGCAGCTGGAAGGAAAAGCCATGGGTGACTGTGAGTCTTTGTTTATTCATCGGACTGAACTTTTTCTTAGGACTTCGATCTCAGATCGTTGTAGAATTGATTATTCGTGGACTGCATATGTTTGGTTAGGAGGGAAGTTATGGAATTGACGTTATTACAACTAACAGATGTGCTGAAAATATCCTTCCGTGCAGATGAACTTTCACTGTTATTTGCAGCATTGACTACGGTCATGTGGATTCTTGTGGGAATCTATTCCTTTGGATATATGGCACATGAGGAACGAAAGGCGCGCTATGCATTCTTTTATGTTCTGGTATATGTGGTACTCCTGGGACTGGATTTTTCCGCGAACCTCATTACCATGTATCTTTTTTATGAATTGATGACTTTAAGCAGCCTGCCGCTGATCCTTCATGAGATGAAGGCAGAATCCATTTCGGCGGCAATGAAATATCTGTATTACTCCATTGCAGGAGCTTTTCTAGCACTGTTTGGAATTTTTGTACTGTCACAGTATGCTCCGACGATGGAATTTGTGGCAGGGGGATGCTCTTTTGCTGACATGGTGGCTCACAGAGGACTGATCCTTGCAGCCGTGTTCTGCATGATCCTGGGGTTTGGTGCAAAAGCAGGTATGTTCCCGCTTCATGCGTGGTTACCAATTGCCCATCCTGTAGCTCCGGCTCCGGCCAGTGCGGTGTTATCAGGTGTCATTACAAAATCCGGTGTGCTGGCAATCATCAGGATTGTCTTTTATCTGGCAGGTGCGGATATGATCCGTGGAAGCTGGGTACAGATCTCCTGGATGGTTCTTACACTTGTGACCGTTCTTATGGGCTCTATGAGAGCTTTTGACGAAAAAGTATTAAAGAAGCGTCTGGCTTACTCAACGGTCAGCCAGGTATCCTATGTATTGTTTGGTCTGTCGACCCTTCATCCTGTGGGAGTGGCTGGTGCGCTGCTTCAGGTAATCTTTCACAGCGTTGCTAAGAACCTTCTGTTTATGGGAGCTGGTTCCATCATCCATCAGACCGGATATACGAGAGTCACAGAGCTTCGTGGTATCGGACGCAAGATGCCTGTTACCATCGGATGCTTTGCCTTTGCATCTCTGTCTTTGGTGGGAATTCCCCCGTTTGCGGGTTTCTTTAGCAAATGGTATCTTGCCCTGGGCTCCCTGCAGAGTGGTATGGCAGGATTTTCATGGATGGGTCCGGTAATTTTACTGGTAAGTGCCCTGCTGACTGCGGGTTACTTATTTCCAATTGCAGTACAGGGATTTTTACCGGGAAAAGAATTTGATAAAACACCTTTGAAAAAATGTGAAGCAGGTCTTAACATGACCATTCCAATGATGATCTTAGCTTTGGCTTCATTATTCCTTGGAATGTTCTCCAATTCTTTGATTGGCTGGTTAGAGCTGTTGGCACAAAGCTTGATGTAAGGAGGGAGCCAAAGATGAATTCAATCATATTATTAATTGCAGTTCTGCTCCCACTCCTTGGCGGTGCAGTGCTGATTTTTTCCAAAGGACCGGAATACAAAACAATTAAAGTTTTCAGTGAAACAGTTGTAATCCTGACCAGTATTCTGGTATTTACGGCACTGCTTCAAAGACCCGAGGAGAGCAGAGTCTTGTTTTCCTTTGCGGGTAACCTGAAAGTTGTTTTAAAACTGGATGGTCTGGGAACGATCTTTGCAGGGCTGGTAGCCTTTTTATGGCCGCTGGCAAATCTTTACGCATTTGAATATATGGATCATGACAAAGAAAGAAGAAATGTATTTTTCGGCTTCTATACCATGACTTACGGGGTGACATTGGGCATCGCCTTTGCAGGAAATATCCTGACCCTGTATTTCTTCTATGAGCTTTTGACTCTTGTTACTGTATACCTTGTCATGCATCCGATGAACAAAAAGGCCATCCGTGCCAGCAGAATGTACCTTTACTATTCTTTGGGCGGTGCAGCTTTTGCCTTTCTTTCCATCATCTGTCTGATGGTATTTGGAGATACTACGAATTTTGTACTTGGCGGCGTGCTGGATATGACAAAGGTGGCTGCCCATCCGAACTGGGTACTGGCCATGTTTTTGCTGGCATTTTGCGGATTTGGTGTAAAGGCGGCTCTATTTCCGTTCCACGGATGGCTTCCGAGAGCCAGTGTGGCACCAACACCGGTGACAGCCCTGCTTCATGCGGTAGCGGTGGTGAAATCCGGAGCCTTTGCGATCATCCGTATCATTTACTACAGCTATGGAACAGATTTTTTAAGAGGTACCTGGGCGCAGAGTGTTGTGGTGATCATGGCAATGCTTACCATTGTTTATGGATCATCCATGGCAGTCAGAGAGATTCATTTAAAGAGAAGGCTTGCCTACTCTACCATCAGTAATCTCTCCTATATTCTGCTGGCAGCAACGATGATGACACCTTTGGGAATGATCGCAGCGATTTCCCATCTGGTGATCCATGCATTTATGAAAATCTGTGGATTCTTCTGTGTAGGTGCGGTGATGCATATGACAGGAAGAAATTATATAAAGGAAATCGAAGGGCTTGGAGCAAAAATGCCGGTAGTATTTGGCTGCTTTACCATTGCCGGAATCTCCCTTGCGGGAATCCCGCCCTTTGCCGGGTTTATCAGTAAATGGAACATTGCCACAGCAGCATTGTTATCTGAAAATCCGCTGGGAATCGTAGCTATCGGAGTGCTCTTATACTCTGCCTTTATGACTGCGATCTATATGGGACAGATGATCTTAAAGGCATGGTTCCCTAGAAAAGAACAGGTATTAAGGTTTAACGAAAATGATCGGGACCCGGGTTGGAGAATGAAGCTGCCGCTTATGATTTTTGCCGTGATCATCGTTGGACTCGGATTATTTGCCAGACCATTGCTTCATCTGATTGAGGCAGTTGCGTTAGGAACATTTTAGAAAGGGGGAACCGTTTGTGACTTATGAAATCTTAAATATCTGCGGTCAGGGGCTTTTTCTGAAGCTGGACGGATTCCGCCTGATCTACAGTTGCATTGCGTTATTCATGTGGGCTGTGAGTATTCTGTTTTCTAAGGAATATTTTGCCCATTACAGCCATAAGGCAAGATATTACAGCTTCCTGCTGATCACCATGTTTGCAACCCTGGGTGTATTTTTATCAGCAGACTTCTTTACCATGTTTATCTTTTTTGAGATCATGTCCTTAAGCTCCTATGTCTGGGTAGCTCAGGAAGAAACACCGGATGCTTTAAAGGCAGGAGTCACCTACCTTGCCATTGCAGTCATCGGTGGTATGGTCATGCTCATGGGATTATTCTTATTAAAGGACGCTCTTGGAACTCTTCGTATGGACGAACTTTATGGAAGTGTTCAGAAAGTCTGGAACGAAAAATCCGGACAGATCTATACAGCAGGCTTTTTGATGCTTGTCGGTCTGGGGGCAAAAGCCGGTATGTTTCCGTTGCATTTCTGGCTCCCCAAGGCTCACCCGGTAGCTCCGGCACCGGCCAGTGCGCTGCTTTCCGGTATCCTGACAAAATGCGGTGTATTTGGAATCCTTGTATTGACAGCCCAGGTATTCGTCCATGACCTTACCTGGGGAAGTGTAATCTTAACCCTTGGTGTGATTGGTATGGTTGTGGGTGCAGTTTTAGCAGTATTTTCCGTGAATCTGAAAAGAACCCTTGCCTGCTCTTCTGTATCCCAGATTGGATTTATTCTCGTGGGTGTGGGAATGCAGTGCTTCCTGGGAGAAGAGAATGCACTGGCCGTGAGAGGAACCTTTCTTCATATGGTCAATCATTCTCTGATCAAGCTTTTGCTGTTTAACTGTGCCGGTGTAGTTTATATGAACCTTCATGCACTGGATTTTAACTCTGTAAAAGGGTTTGGACGTAAAAAGCCGTTTCTGATGTTCTGCTTCTTAATGGGGGCTCTTGGAATCGGCGGTATGCCACTGTGGAACGGTTATGTCAGCAAGACGCTTCTCCATGAAGGAATTGTGGAATATATTGCACATCTGACCCATTTAGGTGAGAGTGCAGTGCTCTTTAGAGCAGTGGAATGGATATTCCTGTTTAGCGGCGGACTTACGGTTGCCTATATGTTAAAGCTGTTTATCTGTCTGTTTGTGGATAAACATCCTGAAAAACAGGAAAATTATGAAGCAAAAACTTCCTACATGTCCCTGCTTAGCAAGATCGTCATCGGTGTCGCAGCGCTGATCCTTCCAATTCTCGGAATGCTTCCGGCATTGACCATGGATAAAATGGCAGACGGGGTCATGGGATTTATGAGAAGCGGGGAGCTGGCTCATCAGGTACATTATTTTACCTGGACCAACTTAAAGGGCGGACTGATCTCCATCATCATCGGTGTTTTAGTCTACTTCCTGTTTATTCGTAAGGTGCTGATGAAAGATGGCAGATACCTTGATCTGTGGCCGGAAAAACTGGATCTGGAAAAGGTATTTAGCGCAATCCTTTATGGTATTTTGGCTCTGCTTGGCGGAATCTGTAAGGTATTGGATTCCATTCCGGAAGCAGTTGTTGCATTCTTTGGAAAACACGTTTTTACAGAGACCACCGAACGGCCGGAAAACGAGCTGGTCAACAGGCTTCATGCCCAGTATGACAAAAAGGTGGATGCGGTTCGTGTTATTTCCTCAAGTCTGTCCTTTGGACTTTTACTTGCCTGTATCGGACTGACCTTAACGATCATTTATCTTTTAATGCATTAAAAAAAATCCTTTTTCCCTATGACTGCATAGAATAGAGAAAAAGGATTTTTTTATGCTGAAAATATCGGGAAAGACTCTTAAAAATGCAGTTTTTGTTCTCATGCTCCTGGTAGTGATCCTGTCCTTTTGTAACATGGGCAAGGGCCTGGTCCGGGAGGTTTTTGGAGAGGAAAAGATCTGTTACCTCACCTTTGACGATGGGCCAAGTAAGAATACGGAAAAAATCCTGGATATTTTAAAGGAACATCAGGCACAGGCAACCTTTTTTGTCATCGGAAGCGAGATCAATGAAGAGACAAAGCCTCTTCTTCAAAGAATGATGCATGAGGGGCACAGTATTGGAATTCATGCCAATGTACATAATTATGAAACACTCTACGAAAGCCTTGATGGATTTTTGAAGGATTATGAGACACTTTCCAAAAAACTTGAGGAAGAATGCGGCATTAAGACAAACCTGTGCCGCCTTCCGGGAGGAAGTGCATGCAGTCTGCTGCACGGACAGGGAAAGACCTATGTTCAGGAACTTGAAAAAAGAGGATATGTGATTTTCGACTGGAAATGTACCGGGGAGGATTCTGTGGGGCATCCTACGGTAAAGTCCATTCAGAAAAATGTGTTTTCCAATGGAATGAAATATAACACCACCATTGTACTTTTACATGATTCTGTCATCGCAGATGCCACCGTGGAGGCTTTGCCGGGGATTCTGGAAAAATTTGAAGAGGCGGGATACGATTTTTGTTCCCTGGAAGGAACGAAAGGCTATGTCTTTCCGGCAAACCGATAAAAGGCTTTACAAAGAAGTGCCATTCTTGTAAGATTGTAAAAAATGGAAAGTACTTGACTGAGGTGAAGAGTGTGAATTACATAGAAGCAGTAGCATATATAGAAGAAATACCCAAATTTACAACGAAGCATCCATTGGAGCATACAAAGGAGCTGTTAAGACGTCTGGGAGATCCCCAGGATAACATGAAGGTCATTCATGTGGCAGGTACCAACGGGAAGGGAAGTACCTGTGCCTATCTGGCATCCATGCTGGCGGAAGGAGGATACCGTACCGGTCTGTTTACCTCTCCCCATCTGGTAACGATCAATGACCGTTTCCGTATCAATGGAGAAATCATGTCCGATGAGGATTTTCTGGAGAGTTTTCTTCGGGTAAAGAAGATTATTGATGAGGCAATGGATGATGGTTATGACCATCCAAGCTATTTTGAAACCCTGCTCCTTATGGGGGCAGATTATTTTAGCAGAAGCAAGGTGGATTACCTAGTGCTGGAAACCGGTCTTGGAGGAGGAAAGGATCCGACAAACTGTGTAAAGAAGCCGTTAGCCTGCATTATTACTTCCATCAGTATCGATCATGTGCAATATCTTGGAGATACCAAAGCCGCAATTGCAGGGGAAAAAGCCGGAATTATCAAGCCGGGTGTTCCTGTCATTTATGACGGTCATGTAAAGGAAGCTTCTGCTGTGATCGAAGCACGTGCAAAGGAGCTTCAAAGTCCCGCCTATGTGTTGATGCCGGATCAGTATGTGATGGAAGAGCAGAACCGGGATGGTATCACCTTCCGGTTTCAGGGGACAGAGCTTCACATCCCTTATATTGCGCAGTATCAGATGATGAATGCCTCCCTTGCATATTTTACGATGAAAAAGCTGCAGAGTGTTCATGGAATCAGCGATGAAAAGCTTCAGGAAGGAATTCGGAAGGTAAACTGGCCGGGACGTATGGAGACGATTCTTCCGGGTGTCATCGTAGACGGTGCCCACAATGAGGATGGAGTGGCACAGTTTATAAAAACTGTGGAACAGTTCCGGGCAGACAACCGTATCATCCTGCTGTTTTCTGCCGTATCAGATAAAGATTACAAAAAAATGATACAGCTTATCTGTGAAAAGATTCATCCGGATGCGGTAGTGACGACTCAGGTGGGAGGTATCCGTGAAATTCCTGCCAAAGAGTTGGCAGAGTTATTTAAAAGTTATGGAACAAGGAATGTATCAGCAAGACCGGAAGTAGAGGAAGCCTTGAAGGAAGCACTTTCCCTTCAGGAAGACGGCATGGTATTTTGTGTAGGTTCTTTGTATCTGATCGGTGAGATTAAAGGGATTCTTGCATCTTTAAAAAAATGAGTCAGAAAAACGGAAAATAGTTGAAATCTGGAACATATTATTATAAAATGTAAAGAGGTATGAGGAAAATCGAAGGAAAAGCCTCACACAGCATTCTTAAGGAGGAAATAGAAATATGATTTCAGCAGGCGATTTCAGAAACGGCGTTACACTGGAAATTGAGGGTAATGTTGTTCAGATTTTAGAATTTCAGCACGTAAAACCAGGTAAAGGTGCTGCTTTCGTTAGAACAAAATTAAAAAACATCATCAGCGGTGGTGTTATTGAAAAAACTTTCAGACCTACAGAAAAATTCCCACAGGCTCGTATTGACCGTGTGGATATGCAGTATCTGTATTCTGATGGGGATTTATTCCATTTCATGAATGTAGAAACTTATGATCAGATCGCATTAAACAGCGAAGATATCGGAGATTCTTTAAAATTCGTGAAAGAAAACGAAATGGTAAAAGTATGTTCTCACAATGGAAAAGTATTCGCAGTAGAACCACCATTATTTGTAGAACTTGAGATCACAGATACAGAACCTGGATTCAAAGGTGATACAGCAACAGGTGCTACAAAACCTGCAACTGTAGAAACAGGTGCTGTTGTATACGTACCATTATTTATCGAACAGGGTGAAAAAATCAAAATCGATACAAGAACAGGAGAATATCTCTCCAGAGCTTAATTTTTGTAAAAAACTACAGGTTCCGTACTTCGGGGCGGGACCTGTATACCCTATGAGTTATCTTATATATCTTTTTTTGATGCGTTCGCATCGTGTTTTCCAATTATACGATAAAACTTAAAACTACTGTAATTAATACACAATACACCGGAATAAAAGTGCGTTGAGGGGTTCGCATTTTTAAATAAATTTTACGAGAGGTATTTTTATGAACTACGATCAATTTATTTTGTCAGTGACGAGGTATATTGAAGAGCAGATTGACGAATCGGAATCTGTGGAGATGCAGGAGATTCTCAAAATTAACGGCGTGGTTGCCAAAGGAATCTCCATTAGAAAAAAAGAAGAAAAAATCGCACCGGTGATTTATCTTCAGGAATTTTATGAAAAATTTCTGGCAGGGAAACCTTTGGAGGAACTGGCAGCACAGATTGTAAAGAAGAGCAGAGAGGCAGAGTTTGTGCCCGAATGGAATTATGAAGAAATTCTTGATTTTAACAGGGTAAAATCAAAAATTGTTTACCGCCTCATCAATGCGAAACAGAATCAGGAGCTTTTAAAAGATGTGCCAAATCTTCCCATTTACGACCTGTCCATTGTATTTTATCTGTTGATTTCCGAAAGCGATGTGGGGAGATGCTCCGTTTTGATTAAAAATTCCCATATGGATTATTGGAAGATTCCCATATCCGTTCTTTATGAATGTGCCAGACAGAATACACCGAGATTGTTTCCTCATGTATTGATGCCTATGGATACTTATGCACGCAAATACGCCGGAGGAATGGTAGCTCCCAGTCCCCTGATCGTTCTTAGCAATTCCAGGGGGATGAATGGAGCAGGAGTTTTGCTGTATGACCGGATGCCGGAGAAAATCTATGGATATGTGGGAGGAAAGTATTATCTCATTCCATCAAGCATCCATGAATTTCTGATCGTGCCCTGGGAACCGTTTCTTTCTGTGGAAAATATGAAAGAAATGGTTCACGAGGTAAATGAAAATCATGTGGCAAAGGATGAGGTTCTCTCGGACAATGTATATTTTTTTGATGGTGAACAGTTATCCGTCTTATAACTTTTAATGTGACGAAAATATGACAAAAAAGTTACAAAATAAAAATAATTGTAACAAATTTCAGAGTGGGACTTGAAAGTCCCGCTCTTTTGGTGTATGATAAGGAAGTCCTTGTAAAAGGTATGCACTTGTAGCTCAGTTGGATAGAGCACTGGCCTCCGACGCCAGGTGTCGCTGGTTCGAATCCAGTCAGGTGCATTTTTTTTGAGCATAATATGGGGAGTTTGCTAAAAAATCTTTGTTTTGAAGCATTTGTAAAATAAAAAAAGGGAGGATTTCATGAATTTAAAGAAAGTATTTGAGAAGCTGAAAAAGAGTATTATTGGGGATGTTTCCGATATCCATTGGAAAGACCTTGACCATAGAAAAGTATTTTTAGCCGTTGTGCTTCTGATTGCGGTTCTTGCACTGGTGATCACACTGATCGTTAAAGGAACTTCAAAGAAGCCGGCAACTGAAGAAGGAACAGAAGTAAAGGTTGAACAGCAGCAGGAGCCGGTAGAGGAAAATCCACTGGAAACAGATGCTTATGAGGAAATTAATACACTGATTTTAAAATATTTTCACGGACTTTCTACAGGAGATATTCCATTGGTAGAGGATGTGGTGGATGTCTTAACTGATGAAGAAATCAAAGTCATTGAAAAAAAGAAGGATTATGTAGAATCCTATAATGATATTGTTTGCTATACCAAAAAAGGTCTGGAGGGCAACACCTTTGTGGTATTTGCTTCTTATGAGATGAAATTTTACAACATTGCCACACCGGCTCCGGGTATTATGGCACTTTACGTATTCCAGGGAGAGGACGGAGATTACCGTATCTTTAATGGAGATGCTTCGGAAGAGCTGACAGATTATGTGCTGCAGCTTGCTGCAGAGGATGACGTTGCTTCTGTGATTGCTGATGTGGATGCCAGATACCAGCAGCTTGTAGAAGAGAATGAAGATTTGGGTAAATTTTCCCAGGCAATGTTAGAAGCCCAGAAGGATGCAGAAAGCTCTACAGAAACCCAGGAAACAGATACAGCAGCTGAGGTGGACAATACGAAAGAACTTTCCGAACCGGTTAAGACTACGGTAAATGACGGTATTCGTATCAGAGAAGGACATTCTACCGACAGCAGAATGCTTGCTACCATTATCAGCGGAACAGAAGTAAAGGTTTATGCAAGCTATGAAGATGGCTGGAGTAAGATTGAGTACAGCGGTACTGTAGGATTCTGTAAAACAGAGTTTTTAACAAGTACCGAAGGTGTTCCAATGCTTCCGGTGGAAACACAGACAGAAGAGCCAGCACAGGAAACTCAGGACGGGGAAGAACCTGCCAACAATGATGCTTCCGTTACAGCTGTCAATAAAAAGATGCAGTTTAAGGAAAGCGTGCGGATCAGAGCTGAGCGTTCTACAGACAGTGAAAGACTCGCAACCGGCTACACAAGAGAGCTTGTAGAGGTGATTGAAAATTACAGTGATGGCTGGAGTAAGATTAACTACAATGGAGTTGTTGGATACTGCAAAACAGAATTTTTAGTAGATGTACATTAAAGAATAGCTGCCCGGTAAATTCCGGACAGCTATTTTGGAATATCAAAAGGAATGTCAAACATGAGGTTAAATAAATATTTAAGCGAGATGGGCTATTGCTCCAGAAGAGAAGCTGACCGGTTGATAGATGCCGGTAAGGTCTATGTAGATGGTGTCAGGGCCGGTCTTGGGGATTTGGTGGAAGAAGGGCAGGAGGTACGAGTCGGCAAAAAAGTGCTGACAAAGAAGGACCGGCCGGTACTTCTTGCATTAAATAAACCCCGGGGAATCGAATGTACAGCCAGCAAAGCCGTGAAACATAATATTGTGGACTTTGTCAATTATTCCAGCAGGGTGTACCCTGTAGGAAGGTTGGATAAGGATTCCGAAGGCCTGATCCTTTTGACGAATCAGGGAGACCTTGTCAATAAGATCATGCGAGCAGGGAATCGTCATGAGAAGGAATATCTGGTAACGGTGAACAGGCCGGTAAATGAAAACTTTCTAAAAGGGATGTCGGAACCTGTTTATTTAAAGGAACTGGAAGTAACGACCAGACCATGTCAGGTGGAGCAGACAGGGAAATGCAGCTTCAGAATCATATTGACCCAGGGGTATAACCGCCAGATCCGAAGAATGTGTGAGGTCTTTGGATTTCAGGTGCAAAGGCTTAAACGTATCAGGATCTTAAATATCAGACTGGATGGCCTAAAGACCGGTGAATATCGGGAAGTGACACCGACGGAAATGAAAAAACTGCTGGAACTTTTGAAGGATTCATCCAGCGAGACTGTGAGGAATGTCCATGAATCAGAAACTTGAAAAGATGAATGATCTTGTAAAAAAATTAAATGAAGCTTCCAGGGCTTATTATCAGGATGCATCGGAAATCATGAGTAATTTCGAGTATGATGCCCTTTATGATGAGCTTTTGGCACTGGAAAAAGAAACCGGTGTGGTGCTGGCATCCAGTCCTACCGTCAATGTTGGATACGAGGTGCTTACAGAGCTTCCCAAGGAGCGGCATGAAAGCCCTATGCTTTCTCTGGATAAGACAAAAGATGTGCAGGCCTTAAAGGAATGGGTGGGAGATCAAAAGACCCTGCTTTCCTGGAAGCTTGACGGACTTACCATTGTACTGACCTATGATGATGGAAAACTTGCCAAGGCAGTTACCAGAGGAAACGGGGAGGTTGGTGAGGTCATTACCAACAATGCCAGAGTTTTTAAAAATGTACCGCTTACGATTCCCCACAGGGGGCAGGTGGTACTTCGCGGAGAAGCAGTCATTACCTATTCTGATTTTTATAAGATCAATGAGACCATTGAAGATGTGGATGCAAAATACAAAAACCCAAGAAACCTTTGCAGTGGTTCTGTTCGTCAGCTGAATAACGAGATCACAGCCAAAAGAAATGTAAACTTTTTTGCATTTTCTCTTGTGAAAGCAGAAGGTGCAGAGTTTCATAATTCCAGAGAACAGCAGCTTTTATGGCTGAAAAATCAGGGATTTGACATTGTTGAATATGAAGTAGTCACAAAGGATACCCTGGAAGAGAGCGTTTTTGGTTTTGCAGGTCGGATTGCCTCCAATGATTTTCCTTCTGATGGTCTGGTGGCAGTCTATGATGATATTGCCTATGGAGACAGTCTGGGAAGAACTGCAAAATTTCCAAGAAACTCCATTGCCTTTAAATGGGCAGATGAGATTCGGGAAACTACTTTGTTGGAAATTGAATGGAGTCCTTCCAGAACCGGGCTTATCAATCCGGTTGCGATTTTTGAACCGGTGGAGCTGGAGGGCACTACCGTATCCCGCGCTTCGGTACACAATCTCAGTGTGATGGAAGGGCTGGAGCTTGGAATCGGAGATACCATTGAGGTCTATAAGGCGAATATGATCATTCCACAGATTGCGGAAAATAAGACAAGAAGCGGTATGGCTAAGCCGCCCAAATATTGCCCTACCTGTGGCGGGGAGACTATGGTAAGACAGGTAGCGGATGCAAGGGCCCTGTATTGTACCAATCCTGAATGTGAGGCAAAAAAAATCAAGTCCTTCACGCTCTTTGTAAGCAGGGATGCCATGAATATGGAAGGCTTATCGGAAGCAACACTGGAAAAATTTATTGCCAGGGGCTTTATTCATGAATTTGCAGATATCTTCTGCCTGTCCCGTTATCAGAAAGAGATTGAAAACCTGGAAGGTTTTGGGGAAAAGTCCTGTAAAAATCTTCTGGCCAGTGTGGAAAAAGCAAGAAATACCACCCTGCCACGGCTTATTTATGCCCTTGGCATTCCGAACATCGGAGTTGCCAATGCAAAAGTGCTGGCAAAGCAGTATCATTATGATCTGGATGCATTGCGGGGAGCCTCTGTGGAGGAACTATCATCCATTGACGGCATCGGAGAAGTTATTGCAAAAGCAATTGCAGAATATTTCCGGAATGAAAAAAATCAAAAGATCCTGGATCATCTTCTGGCACAGATTACGTTGGAAAAACCGGAAGAAAATAACCGGACACAGATTTTTGAGGGGATTACCTTTTGTATCACCGGAAGTGTGGAACATTTCGCAAACCGCAATGAAGTAAAAGCTGTGATTGAAGAAAGAGGAGGCAAGGTAACCGGAAGTGTAACCTCCAAAACAAATTACCTGATCAATAATGATACCACCTCAAATTCATCAAAAAATAAAAAGGCCAAAGAGCTTAGCATTCCGATCATTTCGGAGGAAGAATTTATAAAAATGCTGGAAGCATAGGAGGAAGTTATGAACAAATTATTAGCAGTTGCAGATAATGTGATAGATATCACAGATGTAACAGAAGTAAAAGAAGAAATCAGCAGGTTTGGACGCTGGCTGGATGAATTTTTCCCAAAATTATTGGATTTTATACTCCAGGTAGCGGCTGCCTTTGTGATCATCATTATCGGCTTAAAGCTGATTGGATGGATTCGAAAGCTTCTTAGACGCTCCCTGGAGCGAAATAATGCAGATACGGGTCTGATCCAGTTTCTGGATTCCCTTGTAAAATATGGCTTATACATATTGCTTGCATTAAGCATTCTGCAAAAATTCGGTGTGCAGACTACATCCATTGTAGCTGCCATTGGTTCTGTAGGCGTTGCCATTGGTCTTGCGCTTCAGGGGAGCCTTTCCAATTTTGCGGGTGGTGTGATCATTCTTTTAATCAAACCATTTAAGGTTGGAGATTACATTATCCAGGGCGGCCTGGAAGGAACAGTCAGTGAGATCCAGCTGTTTTACACAGCCTTACTTACCGCAGATAACAGAAGAGTCATCATCCCCAACGGTCAGCTGGCGGATAACAGTCTTATCAATGTGACTGCACAGACACAGCGCCGTCTTGATATTCCGGTAGGAATTTCCTACAACGGAGATATTAAAAAAGCAAAAGAGATTCTCCTTGAGACAGCTATGAAGGATCAGGATGTGGTAAAACAGGACGAAGCATGTGCAAAGGCACCGGTGGCCATGGTATCCGATCTTGGAGAAAGCTCTGTTAATATGATTCTTCGTGTATGGGTTCCAACAGAAAGGTACTGGGATGTGAAATTCCGTCTTACAGAGAATGTGAAGCTTTCCTTTGATGCAGAAGGCATCGAAATCCCATTTAACCAGTTAGATGTGCATTTATCAAATTCTTAATCTTGAAAAAATATGAAGATTCGTGTATGCTGAATAATTGACAATATGATTAAATATTAGGAGGTACCAATGAGACATTTAATGACTCCTTTGGATTTTTCGGTAGAAGAGCTGGATCACCTTTTGGATCTGGGAAATGATATCGAAAAGAATCCTGAGAAATATGCACATGCCTGTGCAGGGAAAAAACTGGCTACACTTTTTTATGAGCCAAGTACAAGAACAAGACTGAGCTTTGAAGCTGCCATGATGAATCTTGGCGGAAACGTGCTTGGGTTTTCTTCGGCAGCCAGCAGTTCTGCGGCAAAAGGGGAAAGCGTATCTGATACGATTCGTATGATTTCCTGCTATGCAGATATCTGTGCAATGCGTCATCCGAAGGAAGGTGCACCCATGGTCGCAGCCCGTGTATCATCCATTCCTGTGATCAATGCAGGCGATGGAGGACATCAGCACCCGACACAGACATTGACAGACCTTTTGACGATCCGTTCCTTAAAAGGACGTCTTGATCATCTTGTGATTGGTCTTTGCGGAGACCTAAAATTTGGACGTACCGTTCATTCTCTCATTAAAGCGCTGGTTCGCTATGAAGGTGTTTCGTTTGTACTGATTTCTCCGGAAGAATTAAGAATCCCGGAATATATTCGCGAGGATGTATTGGATGCAGGAAATGTTCCTTACAGGGAAGTGGAGCATCTGGAAGATGTTATGGGAGATCTGGACATTCTTTATATGACTCGCGTTCAGAGAGAACGCTTCTTCAACGAAGAAGATTATATCCGTTTAAAGGATTTCTATATTCTGGATAAGAAGAAAATGTCCCTGGCAAAAGAGGACATGCTGGTTCTTCATCCGCTGCCGAGAGTCAATGAAATCTCAGTGGAAGTAGATGATGATCCAAGGGCGGCGTATTTCAGACAGGTACAGTATGGAGTGTATGTGCGAATGGCACTGATCCTCACATTACTGGGAATCGAGGTGTAGGATGTTAAATGTAGGAATGATTCAGGAAGGCTTTGTTCTGGACCATATTCAGGCCGGTAAAAGCATGGATATTTATAAATATCTTCATCTGGATGAGTTGGACTGCTGTGTTGCCATTATTAAAAATGCACGAAGCAATAAAATGGGCAGAAAAGATATTATGAAGATCGAATGTCCTATCGATTTTATTGATATGAATGTGCTGGGATTTATCGACCACAATATTACCATTAATATCATCAAGGATTCCGAAATTGTAGATAAGATGGCTCTGGAGCTTCCGAAGGAAGTTGTCAACGTGGTAAAATGTAAAAACCCAAGATGTATTACCTCCATCGAGCAGGAATTGGAGCAGGTATTTGTGCTCACTGATCCGCGCAAGGAGACTTACAGATGTAAATGGTGTGAAGAAAAATACCGCGGCAGATTGCGTAAGGAAAAACAGTAAACAGTCCGGCAGGTCCTAAGGGGCCTGCTTTTTGCGTCGGAATAAAAATTCATAAAAAAGCCCCAGCCCAAACCAGAGAGGAGCGTAATCCAACCGGATGACTCCCTGAATATTATAGGGACTGGCAGAATAATCCCAGGGACAGATGCCGAGCTTTTTTAAGAGCATCCCTGAAAGAAATTCTCCGGCGAAAATATGGAGCATATAAATGATTCCTCTGAAGAATACATTACACTTTTTGTAGAGGCGGGATAAGGGTTCGATGATGGCGGCACATCCGTAGATGGGAAACATCCAGAGGGAGGACTGTCCCATGAGCTTCCACTGCCCGTTTATCAGGGAATGAAGTCCGGTCCAGAAGACTTCCACACACCAGCCGATGGCGCCGCATATAATAAATTTGTGCTTCATGGGGATAGTATCTCCCAGTAGCTGCTTTTTATTCCGGAAACATGTTATTTCAAGGGACGCTAAGACAACCTCTATCCACGTTCCGCAGGCGTCATCGCCTCCAACTAGCCTAAGAATTTCTAAAGGCTTGCAGGAGAGCCTGCTTCGCCTAGAAATTCTAAGGCGGATTTTCCGGCCTTGATGGAAGTTTTGATAAAACTTCCATCGTGTTTGGCTAAATGTGGCACGCAGACAGAGGTTGTCCCAGCTGTTCCTTGAGAAAATTTTGTGAATAAATATTTTTTGATTCACAGCCGGAAGGACTGCGGTTGCACCACGTCGCGTTAAGCGGAAGAGTCCGAAAATCCACTCTTAGAACTGCTTCACGAAGCGTGCTCTCACGCAAGTGATTAGCAGTTCTTGGAGTTAGTTGAGGAGGATGAAGCCTGCGATGTGGGGTAACTGCAGTTTTTTCGGCGTAAATTTGAAATAATGATTGAAAAAAGCAATTAAAAAAGTGGAAAAAGATGTTTACAAAGAAGCAGGCTTGTGTTATTGTATTGGGGTATGAGATTTAGCCGATATTCAGGATTTGGACACTCCGACCGGTTCTTAGTATCAGGCGGTTATAAAGAAAAAGGAGGAAGTCAAAATGATTTCAAAGGAAAAGAAAGCAGCGATCATGGCTGAATATGCTACATGTGCAAACGATACAGGTTCACCGGAAGTTCAGGTTGCAGTTTTAACAGCAAGAATTCAGGAACTGACACAGCACATGAAAGAAAACCCAAAGGATTTCCACTCTAACAGAGGTCTTCTGAAGATGGTAGGTCAGAGACGTGGTTTATTAGCATACTTAAAGAAAAAAGATATCAACAGATATCGTGCTTTAATTGAACGTTTAGGACTCAGAAAATAATAAAAACAGGGCGGGAATATCCGCCCTTTTTTTCGTGAGAAGACGTTAAAATGTTTAAAACAAAGTAGAAGAGTATTCCCGAGACAACTGAAAAGCCGAAAAAATCTTTTCGTTTTTTCAGTGGTTTCGGAAGCAAATCTTCTGCTTTATCAATTTAAAGAAAAGGAGATTGAAACATGTACAAGAGTTTTACAATGGAACTTGCAGGAAGAACTCTCCGCGTAGATGTGGGCAGAGTTGGTAAGCAGGCAAATGGCTGTGCATTTATGCACTATGGCGATACAGTGGTACTTTCTACAGCAACTGCATCAGACAAGCCAAGAGAAGGAATCGACTTTTTCCCTCTCAGTGTAGAATATGAAGAAAAATTATATGCCGTAGGAAAAATTCCGGGAGGCTTTAACAAACGTGAAGGAAAAGCATCTGAAAATGCCATCCTTACATCCCGTGTAATCGACAGACCAATGCGTCCGTTATTCCCGAAGGACTACAGAAATGATGTTACATTAAATAATATGGTAATGTCTGTAGATCCTCAGTGTCGTCCGGAATTAGTAGCAATGCTTGGCGCTGCCATTGCAACCAGCATTTCTGACATTCCTTTCTGCGGACCATGTGCAACGACACAGGTTGGTATGATCGATGGAGAACTCATCATCAACCCATCCCAGGATCAGTGGAAAAACGGAGATTTAAACTTAACAGTTGCTTCTACTTCTGAAAAAGTAATCATGATCGAAGCCGGTGCAAATGAGATTCCGGAAGCAAAAATGATCGAAGCAATCTACAAAGCACACGAAGTAAACCAGACCATCATTGAGTTCATTAACAAGATGGTTGCTGAAGTGGGTAAACCAAAACACGAGTATACAAGCTGTGCAATTCCGGAAGAAATGTTTGATGCAATCAAAGCAATCGTAACACCGGAAGAAATGGAAACAGCTGTTTTCACAGATGAAAAACAGGTTCGTGAAGAAAACATCAAAAATATTACAGCAAAACTTGAGGAAGCATTTGCTGATAAAGAGGATTGGCTCGCAGTCCTTGGTGAAGCAGTATACCAGTATCAGAAAAAGACTGTACGTAAGATGATCTTAAAGGATCACAAGCGTCCTGACGGCCGTGAAATCACACAGATCCGTCCACTGGCAGCAGAAGTAGATATTATCCCGAGAGTACACGGTTCTGCAATGTTCACCCGTGGACAGACACAGATCTGTAACGTGACAACACTGGCTCCATTGTCCGAAGCTCAGAAGATCGACGGATTAGATGAAAATGAAGTAAGCAAGCGTTACATGCATCACTATAACTTCCCGGCATATTCTGTAGGTGAAACAAAGCCATCCAGAGGACCGGGACGTCGTGAAATCGGACATGGTGCACTGGCTGAAAAGGCTCTGGTACCGGTACTTCCTTCAGAAGAAGAATTCCCATATGCAATCAGATCCGTATCAGAAACCTTTGAATCTAACGGTTCTACATCTATGGCTTCTACCTGTGCTTCCTGTATGTCCTTAATGGCAGCAGGTGTGCCGATCAAGAAGATGGTAGCAGGTATCTCCTGTGGTCTTGTAACAGGGGAAACAGATGATGACTATGTATTATTAACAGATATCCAGGGTCTGGAAGATTTCTTTGGGGATATGGACTTTAAGGTAACAGGTACTACCGAAGGTATCACAGCGATCCAGATGGATATCAAGATCCATGGTTTAACAAGACCGATCGTAGAAGGTGCCATTGCAAGATGCCGTGAAGCAAGACTTTTCATCATGGAAAACTGTATGAAACCGGCTATTGCAGAGCCGAGACCAACTGTAGGTGAGTTTGCTCCGAAGATCATCCAGATTCAGATCGATCCGCAGAAGATTGGTGATGTTGTTGGACAGAGAGGTAAGACCATCAATGCAATCATTGAACAGACCGGCGTGAAGATCGACATTACAGATGATGGTGCAGTATCTATCTGCGGCGTAAATCAGGAAAATATGGACAAGGCTGCAGAAATGATCAGAATCATTGCGACTGACTTCGAAGAAGGCATGATCTTCAAGGGTAAAGTTGTCAGCATCAAAGAGTTCGGTGCATTTGTTGAATTTGCTCCGGGCAAAGAAGGTATGGTTCACATTTCCAAGATTTCCAAGGAAAGAATCAACCGTGTAGAAGATGTCCTTACTTTAGGTGACAATGTCACCGTTGTTTGTCTTGGAAAAGACAAGATGGGCAGAATCAGCTTCTCTATGAAAGACGTGAAAAAAGAAGATAAATAAGAAAAGCTATAGGGGCTCACAGTGAAAGCTGTGGGTCCTTTTTTTGATTACAAAAAATCCGGATTTTAAACTCATACTTGTCTGTTCCGGTTCATATATTTGACCAAAGGGGTGAGAGTATGAAAGGGATGGAAGAAATCAGCTGGCTTTTTGAGGGAACCTTAAAAGCCGCCGTGGATGCAGGAAATCTGGAATTTGAAAAGCTGCAGGAGATCAGACTTCGATGCGGCCAGCCGGTTTTGGTTGTTTTAGATGGAAAGGAATGGTTTTTGACAGAAAAAGGGGAGTTGGATACCAGTGAAAGAAAGGCATATCGGGCAGAACCGGGGGAACTTCGAAAAATCATGGAGCGCGCCTGCGACTATTCCGGTTATGCCTTTGAGGAGGAGATCAAACGGGGATATGTTACCGTTGCCGGAGGTCACAGGATTGGACTGGCAGGAAGGGCAGTTCTGGGAAACGGATGTATCCAGACGGTAAAATATATTTCGGCCTTAAATATAAGGATTGCCCATGGAATAGAGGGATGTGCAGAGAAGATCAGAGCCTATGTCTATATTCACGGAAGACCCTGTCACGTACTGATCATTTCTCCACCGGGGTGCGGAAAGACCACGCTTCTTAGGGACATGATCCGAATGTATTCTAACGGTACCACAAATTATCCGGGAGTCACTGTAGGGGTGGTAGATGAGCGCTCAGAGATTGGCGGAACCTACCGGGAAAGACAAACCTGTGATTTGGGCATCCGCACGGATGTGCTGGATGGGTGTCCGAAAGCTTTTGGAGTGGAAATGCTTCTTCGGTCTATGTCACCGAAGGTGTTGGCAGTAGATGAGATTGGGACGGAGGATGTGCCTTCGCTGGAACAGGCACTTCGATGTGGATGCAAGGTGCTTGCTACCCTTCATGGAGATGAACTTTCTGATTATAAAGAAAAGCCGGGGTTTCAAAGACTGGTGGAGGAAAGGGTGTTTGACCGATACATTTTTCTGGAGTCAGGACAAACTCCCGGAAAGATCAGGTGTATCTATGGGAAGAACTTTGAGGTGCTGAAGGAGGGAAAAATGTGTACATAAAAATCTTTGTCTGTGCAGGGTTTCTTGCCGCTTCTACCATGATCGGTTTTACAAAAGCGAGGCTCCTGGAACAAAGAGTTACCAGACTCTGCCAGTGGAAAAGATGTCTTATGCTTGTACAGGGGAGCTTGAGATTCCATAGAGCTGCCCTGTGGGAATGTTTTGAGGAGGTATCAGAAAGAGCCCAGGAGCCCTTTGCATCATTTTTTGGGAAAGTATCAGAAAGACTTCAAAAAAAGGAGGAGGGAGGGCTTTACCATATTTGGGAAGAACAGTCGAAGGAATTGATAGGTACCGGCAATTTTGCAAAGGAGGATGCGCCGCTTTTAGAACTTCTGGGAGAAAGTCTGGGACATCTTGATCTGACCATGCAGATGGATCAGCTGGAACTTGTGCTTCTTCAGACAGATGAGAATCTTCGGCAGGCAAGAGAACAAAAGGAGCAAAAGGGAAAACTTTATCAGACCATGGGGGTCACAGTGGGAATGCTTTTGGTCCTGCTGGTCATTTAAGGTGGGAGTATGAGTATTGGGATCATATTTAAAATTGCAGCGGTAGGAATTTTAGTATCGGTGCTATGCCAGCTTTTGAAAAACAGTGGCAGGGGTGATTTAGGACATCTGGTCAGTCTTTCGGGATTATTGGTGGTACTTTTCTGGGTACTTCCCTATGTGCTGGAACTTTTTGAAACGATGCAGAGGCTCTTTGAGTTTTAAGGGGATATTATGATTAAAATTGCATTATTTGCTGCTGTTTCAGCACTTCTGGCAGCCTGGGTCAAAACATTGAAGTCGGAGTATAGCCTGTGGATCATCTCAGGTTCCGGTATCTTCCTGGGACTTGCGGTGCTGATGAAGCTGGAGGTAATAGTTCAGGAGTTGGAGTTTTTGAGAAACTTTTTCTCAGGATATGGATCTTACTTTAAGCTTTTGCTAAAGATCATTGGGATTACCTATCTTGCAGAGTTTTCCTCGGATTTATGTAAGGATGCAGGTGCCACATCACTGGCATCCCAAATTGAACTGCTGGGGAAATTGAGTATTCTGGTGCTTTGCATGCCGGTGATGACCACGCTTTTAAAGACCATTGATTATTTTCTGGGAGGCTAAATGGCAATGGAAATAGATTATGGCGAGATTGAAGAGATATTAAGACAGATTACCGGAGAATCGGTGGGCTTTGGCGAGCTTGTAGAGGATGCTACAAACGGAGGAAGCCTTCTGTCCTTACAACATTGGATCAAAACGCTTGGGACAGTCTTTTTGGAACAGCTTCAATGTAACGGACAGGCAATGCTGCAGCTACTTCTTCTTTTGGTTTCCTCGGCGGTACTGGCAGCCATCACCAGGGCTTTTCGAAACCGGCAGATTTCTGATATGGGTTTTTATATCCTTTTTTTGCTTTTGATGGTCATGTTAATGGGAACCTTTGGAAACTGTTATGTGATGACAGAAGAGCTTATCTATGATCTGACAGACTTTATGAAAGTGCTGATGCCTGCTTATCTCGCTGCTGCGGCAGCAGGAGCTTACAAAACCACTGCAGTTGTCTATTACGAAGGTTTTCTGATGCTGATGTATTTCCTGCAGAAACTGGTGGCATATGTCCTTCTTCCCGGAATCCGTGCCTATGTGCTTTTGTCCATGCTCAGCTTCCTTGGAAAAGATGAAATGTTTCAAAAAGGGAGAGAAAGCTTAAAAAAACTGATTTTGTGGGCATTAAAGGCCATGATCGGGGTATCGGCAGGCTTACAGATGATTCAGGGAATGCTTTCTCCTGCCATAGATGAGATGAAGCATACAGCCGTTTCCAAAGGTATTTCCAGTCTGGGAAACATTGGAAATGTGGCACAAAATGTAACAGATGTGATTTTAGGATCTGCAGAGTTACTAAAAAACGGAATTGGAGTTGTGGCAGCACTGCTGTTGATCTCCATCTGTCTCGTTCCGGCTGCTAAAATAGCCTGTTATTGTATCTTCTACCAGTTTATGGCTGCGGTGGCAGAGCCGGTCTCCGATGGAAGAATCGTAGGCGTTTTAAGCCAGATGGGGGAAGGGCTGGGGCTTTTGATGAAGCTGATGTTTACAGTCTGTGCCATGTTTTTGCTCACCATTGCCATTGTCTGCGTGACTACAGGAGGAATCGTATGAATGACTGGATCAGGAATCTGGTAGGATTCTGGCTGATTGCAAGTGTGGCACTTCAAATGCTCCCGAATCAGAAATATGAGCAGTATCTGCGGTTATTTATCGGTTTTTTTCTGCTCATTCTTTTGTTTCATCCGCTGTGGAAGATTGGTTCTTTAGAATCCTATTTAAAAGAGCATGTGGATACCTTTTTGGAGGAACAGGAAAAAATGGAGGCGGCCATAGAAAAGGAGTCCCTTTGGCCTGAAGAAGCTACGGTAGAGGAAATCGACGTAACAGAAATTGAAAAAATCAGAGTGGAGGTAGGGAAGGATGATGAAAAAGCCTTCGAAGGAGCATATATGGATGGGGGTTCTGGCAGTGGTATTACTGGTAATCATTTTCTTTCCCCTGCCCAGGGAAAAGCAGAAGGAAGTGACCGTAGAGACAATCCCTGAAAAGGTGCAGGATGATCTGGAAACCCAGCTGGAGGCTGTGCTGGAAAAAATCGCCGGGGTTGGAAAAACAAAGGTTTTTGTAACCTATGAGGATCAGGGAAAGCTGGTGGTGGAAAAGGACAGGTCGGTTTCCGAGGAGCTGGTACAGGAGATGGACAGCAACGGTGGAACCCGTACAACGACCACGAACCGAAATGAAGACAAAACGGTTTATGATGAGAAGGAGTCTCCCTATGTGATACAGGAGATCTCCCCCACAGTGAAGGGGATTTTAGTAGTTGCACAAGGCGGCGATGACCCCACAGTGAAAAAGCAAATTCAACAGACAATCGAAGCATTATTCGGACTGGACAGTCATAAAATTAGTATAATGAAAATGGAGGTTTCAAGGTGAAAACAGGTTTTAAGAAAAATCAATTGATTATCACAGCACTTGCAGTCATGATTGCCATTGCCGGATACTTGAAATATTCTGACAGTATGATTGATTCAGAGCAATTGGCAGCTACCAGCGTTTCTACAGAAGATATTCTGTCATCCGACGAGCTTGACGCCGATATCTCGGCGGAGGATATTTATGCTTCTACGGGAATGACGGAGGAGGCATCAGAGGAGGTGTCAGATACAGAACCGGGAGAGGCCGTACTTACCAGTACAGATTCAGCTACTTATTCCTTTGCTTCGGAAGCAAAGCTTGAACGTGACCAGACCAGGACAAAAAATACGGAATCTTTGCTTCAGATCATTAACAGTGAGGTGGTATCAGAGGAACAGAAACAGGCGGCCATTGACCGTATGCTGGAAATTACAGATATTTCTGAACGGGAGACCGGTGCGGAGACGCTGCTTATGGCAAAAGGATTTGAAGATGTTGTAGTCAGTATTTCTGACAGCAAGGCAGATGTGGTTATCAATCAATCGGAGGTTTCTGATGTGGAACGTGCTCAGATCGAGGATGTAATCGTCAGAAAGACCGGTGTGCTGCCGGAGAACATCGTTATTACCCCTATAGCAACCGCAGAGTAGTTTTACATGATTTTTAGAAGCCTGAAAGGCATGAAAAAAAGCACTTCTGTAAAAGGAAGTGCTTTTTCTCTGAATACTTTTAGGATAAATGAAATTGTGAATAAAACGCTAATTATGTGAAGCGGGGACAATCGTCGAAGACCACTGCCCCCTGAGGAAGAACTTTGTCTTGCTTATGTTTGTATTATATAGTAAACTTGAGATGAAGTAAAACTCAATATTTTCATGTTATACATGAAAAATATTCATGTTAATGATTCGCTATCTATCAAATTAGGATATTAAACCATGCAGAATTTAGTTTGCAATTGGGTTTTCGCGATATTTTGTATCAGCCATTTCATACAATCAGGAGAAGAAAATGACATTATTTACTTATGAGATTTTTGAAACTGTTGTACGGGAGAAAAGCTTTCAGAAGGCTTCCGGATGTTTAAATATGACGCCTTCTGCAGTCAGTCATGCCATATCCGCTATGGAAAAAGAGATTGGTTTTTCTTTGTTTGTCAGAGGAAAACAGGAGACTGTGCTGACCAGTCACGGGGAGCTTTTATTGCCTTATGTTCGTGGGGTACTTAGAAGCGAGGAAGCACTTCATCAGATGGTTGCCTCCATTCAGGGCCTGGAAAAAGGAACTGTGAAGCTTGGAGGATTTAACAGTGCCTGCAGCACCTGGATTCCCCAAATCGTGAAACGGTTTCAGAGCACCTTTCCAAATATCCGCATCGAAATCTTTCAGGGAACCTATGCCGATCTTGTAGAGTGGCTCAAAAACGGAACCATTGATCTTAGTATCCTTTCCGGTGTGGATTCAGAAGGGTTTGATTATACACCTCTTTATTGTGACCGGTTACTTTGCGTGGTACCAAAAAGTTTTAAACCTGTTCATGAAAAATACATCACCTTTGAGGAAATGCGTAATCACAGATTTGTGACCCAGTGGCAAAGCTGTGATGCAGATGTTCAGAGAGTGCTGAAAATGCATGATATTGAGCCTTCTACCTATTGTCATGTGGTAGATGATATGTCTACCATTGCCATGGTGGAAGCGGGCATGGGCATCTGTATTTTGCCGGAGCTTTTGATGAATAAGGGCGGAAATGTAAAATGGTATCCCATGGAGGAGGACTGTTATCGTGAAATCGGACTTGCAGTCAACAATTTTCAGACAATTTCTCCGGCAGTCGCCAAAATGATCGAGGTCATTAAAAAGTACGTCAAAGAAATCTAGTTATTGGTTTACATTTGTCCTGGGTTGCCCTATACTTGTATCTGAAAAGTACTGAACAGATACTTAAGGAGAAGTATTACATATGAAGAAAAAGATCCTGTGTCTGCTTCTTGCAGGAAGCCTGCTTCTGGGAAATGTGTTTCCGGCAGCGGCAGCTTCTGTCAGTGATGTAAAACAGCAGCAGACAGAGACGCAAAATCAATTAAATGAAATTAATAAAAGTATTTCTGTCATCGAGTCCAAGAGAAAGCAGGTTCGCTCGCAAATCAATAATCTAAATGAAGATCTGGTGGAAACCATGCTGAGCCTGGAGCTTTTGGAGGCAGATCTGGAAAGTAAACAGGCCGAGATTGATGAAGTACAGGCTGAATACGAAAGTCTCAAACAACTGGAGGAGAAACAGTATGAGGCTATGAAGCTTCGTATCCGCTATATGTATGAACAGGATACCATGGATCTGATTTCCATGATTATGGAAGCGGAAAGTATATCGGACCTGATAAACCGGGCAGATTTTGCCAGAGAGGTTTCCCAGTATGATGAAGAAAAAGTGAACGAGTACGAAGAAACCAAAAATCAGGCACAGGAAACAAAAGAAAAGCTGGAAGAGGAGCAGGAAGCTCTTCTGGAAATGCAGGAAGACCAGCTTGTATATAAGGCAAATCTGGACAAACAGATTGCTTCGGCAAAAAGTCAGGTAAAAAATTTTGAGACAGAGCTTGCCAATGCACAGGCAAAGGCAAAAGAGTATCAAAATACCATTAAGGAGCAAAATGCCCTGATCGCAAAGCTGGCCGAGGAAGAAAGAAAAAAAGAAGAACAGAAGAAAGAGGAGTCAAAAGAAGAGGAAAATCAGGAAACGTCCTCCTCAAATACAGGTTCCTCAGGCGAAAGTTCTAATTCTAAGCCCTCGGTTTCCGGTGGAGATGGAACGCTGGGAGCGTCGATTGCAGCCTACGCCCTGCAGTTTGTAGGAAACCCTTACGTCTCCGGCGGGACAAGTCTTACCAATGGTGCGGATTGTTCCGGGTTTACCTGGGCAGTTCATCAGCATTTTGGAATCAGTATTCCAAGAGTTTCTACAGCACAGGCAAATGGCGGAAAGGAAGTGTCCGTCAGTAGCATGCTGCCGGGAGATATTATTTACTATGGAAACCATGTGGCTATTTACATCGGAAATGGCAGAGTGGTTCATGCCAGCACACAGAAAACGGGAATTAAAACAGACAGATACAATTACAGAACACCAATCACTGTGAGAAGATACTGGTAATACATATTGAAAGTACGCTCTGCGAACTTTCGATTGTCATGACTTCGGGGATGTCACAAAAGTGGCACCCCTTTTTTATTTATCCTAAAGCTACGTCAAGGATCATCATCATTAAAAAACCGACGATGACACCCATGGTTCCCGCAGTGGAACGTTCGCCTAAGTGGGCTTCAGGAATCAGTTCTTCAACTACAACATAGATCATGGCACCTGCGGCAAAGGAGAGAAACCAGGGCATGAGTAAGGTAATGCGGCTGGCAATGAGAAAGGCCAGGATACCGAAAAATGGTTCCACGATCCCGGTGGCAGCTCCAAAAAGAAATGCTTTTGTTCTGGAAAGTCCACCCTTTCGTAAAGGAAGGGAAACGGCAGCCCCCTCTGGAAAGTTCTGGATTCCGATGCCTATAGCCAAAGGCCAGGCAAGCCCCACAGCCATACCTTCGGGAATATTGTGAAGGGTGATGGCAAAGAGTAACAGCATATTTTTACGAAGGGCATGGGAGGAGGGAAGCAGTTGAATCTTATCTCCTGCAAGGTGAGGCATGAGCCTTTCTAAGATCAGTAAAAACAGGGCGCCAAGGAGAAAACCAAAGGAGGCGGGAATCCAGCTTACGAGACCCAGTTCTTTGGCTCTTTCTATGGAGGGAATGAGCAAAGACCAGACAGAGGCTGCGATCATCACGCCTGCAGCAAAACCTAAGAAAGCCCTTTGAAGCTGATCGGGGATTTCCTTTCTAAAGAAAAAGACCATGGCAGCTCCGGCGGCAGTCATGGAAAAGGTGAAGCCGGTGGCACATAATACAATCAGAAGAGGTGACACATCATACTCCGAAAAATATAAGTTATCCTATGATATGCAAAAAGCGTGTCCGTTGTGAAACAGACACGCTTTTGAAAGGTAAAACCTACTGTACGATATTATCCAGTGGAAGACCTTGCTCGAATGCATAGGCATTTTCCAGGGTAGTGATTGCAATTGACTGCAGTGCTTCTCTGGTAAAGAATGCCTGGTGAGAAGTAATCATTACATTTGGGAAAGCAAGAAGTCTTGGCACTGTCTCGTTGGCAATAATGTCGGATGAGTAGTCTTCGAATACAAGATCATCTTCGTTTTCATAAACATCCAGTCCTACACCTGCGAATTTTTTGGCACGTAATGCATCGATCAGATCTTCCGTGTCAATGAGAGCACCTCGGGAAGTATTGACCAGTGTAACAGTATCTTTCATCTTGGCAATACTGTCTTTATTGATCATATGGTAAGTTTCCGGGAACAGTGGGCAGTGCAGGGAAATCAGATCGGATTTCTCTAAAAGCTCTTCTAAGGAAACATAGGTTACAAAGTCCTTTAAAGCAGGATTTTCGTACTTATCATAGGCAATGACTCTCATACCAAAGCCACGGCAGATATTTGCAAAAGCAGCCCCAATCTTACCGGTACCTACAACACCGGCTACGCCGTTATGGAAGTTACGTCCTAAAAGTCCGCTTAAAGAAAAGTCATTGTTTCTTACCTTTCCGTAGGCACGGTGGATACGGCGGTTAGTCGTTAATGCAAGTGCCATGGCATGCTCTGCAACTGCTTCCGGAGAATATCCCGGCACACGTAAGATGGTGATACCATATTCTTTGGCAGCCTGCAAATCTACGTTGTTAAAGCCTGCGCAGCGAAGCAGTAAAAGCTTAATGCCAAGGTCATGAAGAATCGTTAAAACAGGACGGCTAAAGTCTGAATTAACAAATCCGCACACAGCGTCGTGATCCTTTGCCAGAACAGCAGTATCTTCATTGATATTAGCTTCTATAAAATGAATATCGATTCCGTAGGACCCTTCACCGGTATCTTCCGTAAGAGCACCAAACCAGATTCTGTCATAGTCTTTTGTTCCGAAAAAAGCAACTTTCATAGTGAACCTCCTAAATTCATTGTCAGCTGAGAGCTTTTTCTCCAACTGTAGTAAATAAGTTTGATAAAAAAATAACAAAAAATGATGGGGTTTGCAATCCCTTTCCTGAAAAAAATTGTATTTTGTAAAAAATGTTAAAAAATAATGAGAAAAACAGGCTGCATTTATGTTATATTGTAACTGTTCAGAAGCCACTATTCCGCGAGGGTTTTCGAAAGAAAATCCCGAGTTTTGTAAGCAAAAATCCCATTGCGAAGCAATTTTTAATGGATTTTTGCTTCGTATCTGGAAGGTACTGAACAGATACGTAATATTTTATTTGAGGTGAAAATTATGCGTAAAATGGATTTTCGAATGGAACGTCCGGGACTTGTGAAAGCCGGAGATCATGTGCTTTTAAAAGAGGATGTTGCAAATACTATGGCCGGAATCATGTATTATTATACGATCCGCGAAGCAATTGCCATGTCAAATAATACCAAGCAAAGATTAAAGGTATTGGAAGGAACGGTTACGGAAGTCATTGAGGAAGAAGGAATTTTTACCGTATGGGTGGAAATTCAGGAATAAAGTTTTAGAAGGAATGGAACATGTATGGAAAAAATGGACGGAAAGAGGCGTCGAGCCAAAATTTTGGAATATCTTAAAGAAAATACAGAGCCGGTTTCGGGAAGTACACTGGCAAAGCTTACCGGTGTAAGCCGTCAGGTCATTGTACAGGATATTACGCTGCTTCGAACAGCCTATCCTGTTCTTGCAACTGCCAAAGGATATTTACTGTATCCGTTGGCAGAGAAAAAACCTTGCCGTACTTTTTGTGTACGCCACAGTGCAGAGCAGGTAGAGGATGAGCTGAACACCATTGTAGATCTGGGAGGTAAGGTGCTGGATGTGATGGTGGAGCATGATATTTATGGAGAGATCCGGGGGAATCTTATGCTTTCCTGCAGAAAAGAAGTAGAAGAGTTTTGTAAACTTTTAAAGAAAAGTAAATCAGGCCCGTTAAATATCATCGGCTGCGGTATCCATTATCATACCGTGGAGGCAGCCTCGGAAGAGGTTTTGGACAAAATTGAAAAGGCCTTGGAATTGTACTTGATTTAGTACATGGTTTGTACCTGATTTAGTACAAGATTAAGGCCTGTAGACATTGATTTTCAGGGGGATTTTAAGGTATGATAATAACCAGAGAGGCAAACAAAAATTATAATATAATGTATAAAGGAGAAAACATCTATGGGAA
Organism: uncultured Lachnoclostridium sp.; assembly: GCA_945786935.1. Taxonomy (GTDB): domain Bacteria; phylum Bacillota; class Clostridia; order Lachnospirales; family Lachnospiraceae; genus HGM12587. The sequence continues at coordinate 17,679 of CALZFY010000008.1, read as the reverse complement.
GAAACTATCCGGGTTGGTATGACTTTGAAAAAGCCACATGGGCCAACGAAATCAATGTAAGAAGCTTTATCAGACACAATTACACTCCATATGATGGAGATGAAAGTTTCCTTGCAGGTCCTACACAGGATACATTGGATCTGTGGGATCAGGTAATGGATTTAACAAGACAGGAAAGAGAAGCGGGCGGTGTTCTTGATATGGACACAAAGATTATTTCTACCATCACTTCTCATGGTCCCGGATATTTAAATAAGGACAAAGAAAAAATCGTAGGCTTTCAGACTGACAAGCCATTCAAACGTGCATTAATGCCATACGGCGGTATCAGAATGGCAGAAAAAGCCTGTGCTGATAATGGATACAAGGTAGATCCGGAAGTCAGTGAATTCTTTACAGTCCACAGAAAAACACACAATGCAGGTGTATTTGATGTATATACACCGGAAATGAGAGCCTGCCGTTCCAGCCATATCATCACAGGTCTTCCGGATGCATACGGACGTGGACGTATCATCGGTGACTACAGACGAGTTGCACTTTACGGTGTAGACCGCCTCATTGAAGATAAAGAAGAACAGAAGAGAACTACACGTTCTGCAATGTATTCCGATGTGATTCGTGACCGTGAAGAATTATCCGAACAGATCCGTGCATTACATCAGTTAAAAGAAATGGCAGCAAGCTACGGATTCGATATTTCCCTTCCGGCTACCAATACACAGGAAGCAATCCAGTGGTTATACTTTGGTTATCTTGCAGCAGTCAAAGAGCAGAATGGTGCAGCAATGTCCTTAGGACGTACTTCTACCTTCCTTGATATCTATGCAGAAAGAGATTTAAAGAACGGCGTATTCACAGAAGAACAGATTCAGGAAATGGTTGACCACTTCATCATGAAGCTGCGTCTTGTGAAATTCGCACGTACACCGGAATACAATGCATTATTCTCCGGTGATCCACAGTGGGTAACAGAATCCATCGGCGGTGTTGGTATTGACGGACGTCACATGGTAACAAAGATGTCTTATCGTTACCTTCATACACTGTCCAACTTAGGTGCAGCTCCGGAACCAAACTTAACAGTTCTCTGGTCTGTACATTTACCGGAAAACTTCAAACGCTTCTGTGCAAAGACATCTATCGAATCTTCTTCTGTACAGTACGAAAACGACGACCTTATGAGATTTACTCATGGTGATGACTATGCGATTGCATGCTGTGTATCTTCCATGAGAGTCGGTAAAGAAATGCAGTTCTTCGGAGCAAGAGCAAACCTTGCAAAATGTCTGCTTTACGCAATCAACGGTGGTAAGGACGAGGTTTCCAAGAAACAGGTTGGTCCTGAATTTACACCAATTACTTCTGAATACTTAGATTATGATGAAGTTATGAGAAAGTACGATGCAATGATGCAGTGGCTTGCAGAAGTATATGTAAATACTCTGAACATCATTCATTATATGCATGACAAATACTGCTATGAAAAGATCCAGATGGCTCTTCATGATAAGAATGTTACCCGTTGGTTCGCAACAGGTATTGCCGGACTTTCCGTAGTAGCTGACTCCTTATCAGCAATTAAATACGCAAAAGTTAAAACAATCCGTGACGAAGATGGAATCGTAGTTGACTACGAAGTAGAAGGAGACTTCCCGAAATTCGGTAACGATGATGACAGAGTTGATGAGATTGCCCGTGAGGTCGTTCATACTTTCATGGAACATGTAAGAAAGAACCATACCTACAGAGGCGGTATCCCGACAACTTCTATCCTTACCATTACATCCAACGTCGTATATGGTAAAGCAACCGGATCTACACCGGACGGACGTAAGAAAGGGGAAGCATTTGCTCCGGGAGCAAACCCAATGCATAGAAGAGATACCCACGGTGCAGTGGCATCCATGGCATCTGTAGCAAAATTACCATTCATTGATGCACAGGATGGTATTTCCAATACCTTCTCCATCATTCCGGGAGCACTGGGAAAAGATGATCAGGTATTTGCAGGTGACATCGAAGTTGAACTTGATTGTGCAAACGGTGCATGTGCATCACCAACCTTATTTGAAGGCTTAGACGCAGAATAATTTATAATACAGGAGGAAAATATTATGGCAGCAACACAGAATCAGATCGACAACTTAGTAGGACTTCTTGACGGATATGTTCAGAAGGGCGGACATCACTTAAACGTGAATGTATTTACAAAAGAAACACTTCTGGATGCACAGGCACATCCGGAAAACTACCCACAGCTTACCGTTCGTGTCAGCGGATATGCAGTTAACTTCGTAAAACTTACAAAAGAACAGCAGGACGAAGTTATCTCCAGAACATTCCACGACTCTATTTAATTCGAAGCAATGAAAGGTTATATTCATTCGCAGGAAAGCTTCGGTACCGTTGATGGGCCGGGACTGCGTTATGTCGTGTTTTTTCAGGGATGTCCCATGAGATGTCAGTATTGTCATAATCCGGATACCTGGGAAGTGCGAAAAGGAACAGAAGTAACCGTAGATGAAATCTTAATGAATTACAATAAGAACCGCTCTTTTTATACGAAGGGCGGTCTTACTGTAACCGGGGGTGAACCTCTTCTACAGATCGATTTCCTTCTGGAACTTTTCAAAAAGGCAAGTGAACAAAAGATACATACCTGTCTGGACACTTCGGGGATCACCTATCATCCGGGGCAGTCAGTTTACAACGAAAAACTGGATGAGCTGATGAAATATACCAACCTTGTGATGCTGGATATCAAACACATAGATCCGGCAAAGCATAAAGTACTGACGGGACAGGAAAATAAAGGGATTTTAGCTTTTGCAAAATATCTGGAAGAAAAAAATATACCTTTATGGATTCGTCACGTGGTGGTGCCTGGCATCAGTGACGATAAAAAAGACCTGAAAAATTTAGGAAGATTTATAGGTTCTCTGAAAAATTTAAAGGCCTTGGATGTACTTCCATACCATACCATGGGAGTAAAGAAGTACGAGGAGCTAGGAATCCCGTATCCGCTGGAAGGACTGGAAGCATTGCCAAAGGAGAAAGCAGCGGAAGCCAAGAGAATCATATTAGAAGGTGTAAGAGAAGCCCGTTTTAAATAGCGGGCTTTTTTGTTGTTGAATTAAAATCCGGAAAATGGTATACTAAACAGAATAGGCATTTGGATAATGCCATGAAATTGTGAAGGAGAAACAATATGGAGAGAGAGCGTTTAGGAAGCCGACTTGGTTTCATTCTGCTCAGCGCAGGATGTGCCATCGGTGTGGGGAATGTATGGAAATTTCCGTATATGACGGGACAGTATGGAGGCGGTGCCTTTGTATTGATTTACTTGCTATGTCTGATACTTTTAGGAGTACCGGTTATGACCATGGAGTTTGCCATGGGTCGTGCCAGCCAGAAAAGCCCGGTAAAGCTTTACGAAAAGCTGGAACCAGAGGGAAGTAAGTGGCACATTCACGGTTACTTTGCTATGGCAGGTAACTATATTTTAATGTTTTTCTATACAGTCGTTACAGGCTGGATGATCCGCTACTTTGTGGATATGTCCACAGGAAAGTTTGTGGGTGCATCTGTGGAAGAAGTAGGAAATATGTTTGGAACCATGTTAAGTCAGCCGGGGTGGCTCATGTTCTACATGCTGCTGACAGTAGCCATCGGTATTTTTATTTGTTCCTTTGGCGTACAAAAAGGGGTAGAAAAGATCACCAAGGTGATGATGATCGCATTACTTTTGATCATGGTAGTCCTTGCGGTAAACAGTGTGCTTTTGCCGGGAGCGTCTGAGGGGGTCAAGTTCTATCTGATTCCGGATTTTGGCCGCATGAAGTCCATTGGTGTGGCAAATGTGGTTGTAGGTGCCATGAATCAGGCATTTTTTACCTTAAGTCTTGGTATCGGTGCCATGGCAATTTTCGGAAGCTACATTGGAAAAGAAAGAGCACTCATGGGAGAAGCTGTCAATGTGGCGATCCTGGATACCTTCGTGGCACTTTGTGCAGGGATGATCATTTTCCCTGCATGCTTTGCCTATGGGGTACAGCCGGACAGCGGTCCAAACCTGATCTTTATTACCTTGCCGAACATTTTTAACAATATACCGCTTGGAAGATTATGGGGAAGCCTTTTCTTTATCTTTATGACATTTGCAGCATTTTCCACGATTATTGCAGTGTTTGAAAATATTATTGCATGCTGTATCGATCTTTTCGGATGGGATAGAAAAAAGGCCTGCATGGTTAATGCAGTGATCCTGTTTGTATGTTCTATTCCTTGTGCATTGGGCTTCAATGTATGGAGCAGCTTTGCCATTGCAGGAAAAGGAATCATGGACCTGGAAGACTTTGTGGTCAGCAATCTTTTGCTCCCATTGGGCTCTCTGATCTATGTCCTGTTCTGTGTGACCCGCTATGGATGGGGATGGGAAAAATTTATGGCAGAAGCCAATGAAGGAAAGGGTCTTAAGGTTACGAAATGGATGCGCCCCCTTATGACATTTGTCATTCCGGTGCTGATCTTATGCATCTTCCTGATGGGGATATTTTAATGACATGTATCTGTGAAGGTACTGAATAGTTTTAATTACATAATGTTGGATAAAACTCATGGAGCAAAAAAATGTTCCATGGGTTTTTTTATAGTTATTTAATAGAATCTGATGGAAAATAATGCTATGATGTGTTTATGTGAAGCAATAGAATTTGTGTGAAAGGGTGAGCATATGAGTGCATTCGTCAAATTTGAGAATGTGAAAAAGGTATATAAAACCGGAGAACTGGAAATTCCGGCACTGCATGATGTGAATTTCGAAATTGAAAAAGGAGAGTTCTGCGTCATTGTGGGTGCATCAGGTGCAGGAAAGACAACGATCTTAAATATTCTTGGAGGTATGGATACCTTAACAGACGGGCATGTCTATCTGGATGGAGAGGAAATTTCTGCCTATGGGAAACGGCAGCTGACCTCGTATCGTCGTTATGATGTGGGGTTCGTATTCCAGTTTTATAATCTGGTGCCGAATCTGACAGCACTGGAAAATGTGGAGCTGGCAGCACAGATCTGCAAGGAGCCTCTGGATGCCAAAGATGTATTGGAAAGAGTAGGACTTGGGGAGCGTCTTTTAAATTTCCCGGCTCAGTTATCAGGCGGTGAGCAGCAGCGTGTAGCCATTGCCCGCGCACTTGCAAAAAATCCAAAGATCCTGCTTTGTGATGAGCCCACAGGAGCCCTGGACTATAATACAGGAAAAGCGGTCTTAAAGCTTTTACAGGATACCTGCCGTAAGGAAGGGAAAACGGTCATTGTCATTACCCACAATCAGGCACTTACTGCCATGGCAGACCGGATCATTACCGTAAAAAGCGGTACCATTACCAGGATGGTGAAAAATGACCATATCGTAGATATTTCAGAGATTGAGTGGTAGAGGATGAAAGTTATGAAGTCAGGAATGTGGAAATCCACGGTGCGTGAGATCAAACAAAGCTTCGGAAGATTTATGGCGATTTTTGCCATCACTGCCCTGGGAGTCAGCCTTTTTGCCGGCTTGAAAGTCATTCAGCCTGCCATGGTAAAGACGACGGACAATTATTTCCGTGAGAAAGAGTTTTATGATTATAGGGTGTTATCAACCCTTGGTTTTGAAAAGCAGGATCTGGAAAAGATATCCTCTCAGGAAGGTGTCAGATTTGCAGAAGGGATCGTTTCTGTGGATATGTTATGTAATACAGAGTCTGAAAGTGGAAAGGTGCTTAAAATTTTCAGTCTGCCGGAAAACATCAACGGTATTGAACTTCGGCAGGGCAGATTACCTGAAAACTCCAAAGAGTGTGTGGTAGATGCACTGACCTTTCCACAGGACTGCATCGGGCAAAAGATCTCCTTATCTCCGGAAAATGAGGCGGATGCTCTTGAAAATTTTGCCTATGAAGAATATGAAATCGTGGGAACGGTTCAGTCCTCCAATTACATCCAGTTTGAAAGAGGAAACACTTCTCTGGGAAAGGGAAAAATCTCCGGTTTTATGTATATTCCAATGGAAGGCTTTGACGTAGATTACTATACGGAAATTCTGGTAAAGTTCGATGAGGACTACAAAATATACAGCGATGAATATAAAAACTTTATCGATGGTAAGGAAACCGTATGGGAATCACTGGCAGAGGATGCGGCGGGTGACCGGTACGACCGATTGATGGATGAGGCAGAAGGAGAGCTTGCTGATGCGAAGCAGGAGCTTGCCGACGGAAAAGCAGAGGGCGAGACAGAGCTTGCCGATGCAAAGAAGGAACTTGATGATGCCCTGAAGGAATTACAGGACGCAGAAAAAGAGGTTGCTGATGCAAAGCAGGAACTGGCAGATGGCCGGACAGAGCTGGAAGAAAACCGAAAGACCTTAACGAATGCGGAGTATGAGCTTGGATATGCCAGAAATATCACTCTGCCGGATGCCCAGAAGGAGATCGATGAAAACCGGGCAAAGGTGGAGGCGGAATCAGCGAAGCTTCAGGAAGCGGAAATCCAGTTAAATGCGGCACAGGCACAGCTTAACGAGCAAAGTGCTCCGTTGTATGAGTTTTTGACATTGCAGGATCAGGTAGGGCAGCTTAATAGTGGCGTGGAGCAGTTGGCCCGTGATTTTCTGAATGAAAATCTGACACAGGAGCAACGGGAGGCACTTTTGGTTGAACTCGGAGCCTATGAAGATGCACTTACACAGATTATTTTAAGTTTACCACCTGGAACAGTAACATTACCTGGTACAGGAGAAATATCGGAAGAAGGGACAACATCAGGTATAGGAGGAAGTGCAGGTGAAGGAACAAGAGAAGGTACTGGAAGTCCGGGTACGGTAATATCATCAGAGGCTGTCAGAATTGCTGCACTGCAGTATAAGCTTAATTTGATTTCATCAGCACTGCAGCAAAAATCAGAAGAAGAGCATATTCCGAAAGCGATTGAACAGGTACAGGAAGCCCAGGCGGAAATCGATGCCAACAGGGCAAAACTGGAGGAAGGAAAGGCTCAGATTTCCTCTGCCAAAGCCCAGTTAGAAGCTGCACAGAAGGAAGTTGACGAAGACTATGAAGAGCTTGAACAGGGACTTCGGAAGCTGCGGGAAGGCTGGACAGAGTTTTCCAAAGGGGAAGCAGAAATTTTAAAAGGTGAGGCAGAACTGGCGGACGCCGAGGCGGAATTGGCGGATGGCTGGGCTGAATATAAAGAAGGCTTCACAGAGTATGAGGATGGCTATCAGGAATTTATGGATGAGATTGCCGACGGCGAGGAGAAAATTGCCGATGCGGAAAAAGAGATTGCAGACATTGAAGAGCCGGAAAGCTTTCTTTTAGGCCGGGACACCAACGTGGGCTATGTCTGTATGGAAAATGATTCCGCCATTGTGAACGGCATTGCCAATGTATTTCCGGTATTTTTCTATGCGGTTGCAGCATTGATCTGTGTGACTACCATGAACCGTATGATCGAAGAACAAAGAACCCAGATCGGTGTACTGAAGGCACTTGGTTACAGCGAAGCCTCCATTATGGGTAAGTATTTATTCTATTCCGGTTCTGCTGCAATTTCGGGATGCCTGTTCGGATATTTCTTCGGTATCTGGTTCTTCCCGAAGGTTATCTGGTACGCTTACCAGACCATGTATAATATTTCAGACATTGCCTATGTGTTTGACTGGAAGATCCTTGTATTTTCCCTTCTGGTATCTATGCTCTGTTCCATGGGAGCTACCTATGCCACCTGTAAAAATGAACTGTCAGAGGTGGCAGCGGAGCTCATGAGACCAAAGGCACCAAAGGCCGGAAAGCGTGTTCTTCTGGAGCGTGTTCCTTTAATCTGGAATCATTTGAAATTTTTACATAAAGTTTCTTATAGAAATGTGTTCCGGTATAAAAAGAGATTCTTTATGATGGTAATCGGTATCAGCGGCTGTACAGGACTATTGGTTACCGGCTTCGGTATCAGGGATTCCATTGCCAATGTGGCAAACGATCAGTACGGTCGTATCCAGACCATGGATGTGAATGTGATGCTTAATGAAAGTGCCGGAGAAGATACGGATCTTCTCATGAAAGCACTGGAGAAAGACGGCGTGGAAAGCTTTTTATATACCATGGAAAAATCCATTGATCTGGTGACAGAAAATGGAGTCAAGAGTATCAGTCTGGTTGCCATTGATGAAAAGGATGATATTTCTCCTTATGTGCTCCTTGCGGATGCAAATACAGGAGAAACCTTGCCCTATCCCGGAGAGGGAGAATGTATCCTTACAGATAAGATTGCAAAAACTTACGATCTGGCAGTGGGAGATACCGTGGTTTTAGAGGACGAAAACCATCAGAGAATGGAGCTTCGTCTAAGCGGCATTGCAGAAAATTATCTGTACAATTATGTATATCTCACCACACAGACCTATGAAAAATGTATGGGCGAAAAGGCAGAGCGAAAGACAGTGTATCTTAACGTAGCAGAGGGTACGGATCTTCACCAGCTGACGGCCAGTCTTTTAAAAGACGAAAGTATCGTTTCAGCCAGTGTGTCCGAGGATGCGAAGCTTCGATTTGCAACCATGATTGAGAGTCTGAATCTTGTGGTTGTGGTCATTATTGTATGTGCCGGATTTTTGGCATTTATCGTATTATACAATCTGACCAACATAAATATCACGGAGCGTATCAGGGAAATCGCTACCATTAAGGTACTTGGTTTCTATAAAAATGAAACGGCTTCTTATATATTCAGGGAGAATATTATTCTCACCTCTATTGGTGCCTTGGCGGGTCTTCTGGTGGGAAAAGTATTTCATGCTTTTGTCATGAGTCAGATCCAGGTAGATCAGGTAGCCTTTGCAGTGAGGGTATTGCCCCTTAGCTATTTTTTCAGCATTCTGCTGACACTGGTATTTGCTTTCCTGGTAAATCTGGTGATGAGCAGGAAATTGGATAAGATCAGTATGACGGAGTCATTAAAATCGGTGGATTGATTGGTTATCTGCGGTAGCGATATCTATCAAATACGAGAGAGATTTATTTGAAGAAACTGCTAAATGAAATTTTCCGGGGGTCTGCCCCGGAAAATTTCATTTATGACAATAGATAGTTTGCGATGTCCTTCCAACAAAGCGGCTATCACTGACAACGCTCTGCCGGAATGGATCGTCTTGTTGCATTATCCTGAAAGCTAAAGTAATCAGGGCGATGGCGTGACTGGGTATATTCAAACATAACACCATCACTGTTGTAAGTATGAGAGCTGACAACAGCCATACAGTTGTAGTCTCCAAGATCCAAATATTTTTCATCAATCTGTGTCATTTTTTCTACAGTCATGATACGTTTGCTTGTGACAATGGAAATTCCAAGAGTATTTTCCAGATAATCGTAAATCGACTTTTCTGCAATCTCTATCGTCAGGTCTTTAGCAACGCTTTTCAAAAAATAATTATGGTTTAGAATAAGTGCTTTCCCATCTAAGTAATGAAGTCTCTGCAGATAATAAATCTCATCACCAATAGTAAAACCGGTTTTTGCAGCAATTTTTTTGTCTGCTACCAGTTCCGCAAAGTGAATTACTTTGGTTTTAGGTTTCTGGTTATTTCTCTTTGCAGATTCCGTAAATGTTTCAATTGCGCCGATGGTAAATGAGGTCTGTAATGCGGGCTGGAAGATGATTCGTACCCCTTTTCCCTGCATCGTCTGTACATATCCATCGACAACCAGATCCCCGATGGCACGGCGAATGGTATTGCGGGAACTATCATATTCCTGTACCAGTGTATTCTCAGAAGGGAGAAGTTCCTGAAATTCATATTCTCCGGTCTCAATTTTTCTTTTCAGGTCTTTATAAATTTCTGCATATTTTGCTTTCGGCATAAGTTCCTCCACTTGTTTAAACAAGAATAAGCGCGCAAAAACATTTATTTTAATAAGGAGTGTCAAGATGGGTAAGTATACAAACGACGCAAAAGAGTTGCTGCACCTTGTGGGAGGAAAAGAAAACATTGCTGCAGTATCACATTGTATTACACGAATGAGATTCGTATTAAATGATCCAAAGAAAGCAGATATTGAGAAAATTGAAGCAATGAAAGTTGTTAAGGGAAGTTTCACACAGGCAGGACAGTTCCAGGTAATCATCGGAAACACAGTTTCAGATTTTTATAACGACTTCACAGCAGTTGCGGGCATTGAAGGTGTATCAAAAGATGCAGTAAAGAGTGCAGCAAAGCAAAATCAGAACGTCGTTCAGCGAGTTATGACTGCATTAGCAGAAATTTTTGCTCCACTGATTCCTGCAATTATTGTAGGCGGTTTGATCTTAGGCTTCAGAAACTGTATTGACAGCTTATATTTATTTGAGAACGGTACAAAGACGCTTTGTGATATCAGCCAGTTCTGGGCAGGTGTTGATCATGTCTTATGGCTCATCGGTGAAGCAGTATTCCATATGCTTCCGGTAGGTATCTGCTGGTCTGTTACAAAGAAAATGGGTACAACACAGATGCTTGGTATCGTGCTCGGCCTCACACTGGTATCCGGACAGTTATTAAATGCATATGCAGTGGCAGGCACAGCGGCAGCAGATATTCCAAAGTGGAATTTCGGATTTGTACAGGTAGACATGATTGGTTATCAGGCTCAGGTCATTCCTGCAATTCTGGCGGCCTTTACACTGGTTTATCTTGAAAAGTTTTTCAGAAAAATCTGCCCCGCTGTAATTTCTATGATTGTTGTACCATTCTGCAGCTTAGTGCTTTCTGTTATGGCAGCTCACTTCGTGCTTGGTCCGATCGGATGGAAAATCGGCTCTGTTATTTCTTCCGTTGTATATGCGGGAATTACAGGTCCTCTGAAAATCGTATTCGGTGCAATCTTCGGCTTTGTGTATGCACCGCTTGTAATCACAGGACTTCATCATATGTCAAATGCCATTGACTTGCAGCTGATTGCAGACTTTGGAGGAACCATGTTATGGCCAATGATCGCATTATCCAATATTGCACAGGGTTCAGCGGTATTAGGTATGATCTATCTTCAGAAAAATGATGCTCAGGCACAGGAAGTAAACATTCCGTCATGTATCTCCTGTTATCTGGGAGTTACAGAACCGGCAATGTTTGGTGTCAACTTAAAACACAGCTACCCATTCATTTGTGGTATGATTGGTTCTGCTTGTGCAGCAATTGTCTGTGTGGCTACAAACAGTACAGCAAATGCAATCGGCGTTGGAGGTCTTCCGGGAATCCTCTCTATGCAGCCACAGTCCATGTTAACCTTTGCAATTTGTATGTTAATTGCCGTAGCAGTTCCATTTGTTTTGACAGTTATGGTTGGTAAAAAAAAAACTTCAGCCAAAAGAAGTTAAATCAGTAGAATACATTAACCCAGCAGAGGTGACAGAATTAAAAGCGTTTGCAACAGGTGATGTAATTACATTAAAAGAAGTAAATGATGGTGTATTCTCTGAGGGAATCATGGGTGAAGGATTTGCGATCATTCCTGAGAATGAAACTATTTATGCTCCGGCTGATGCAACAGTCAGCTTGCTTATGCAGGAATCACGCCATGCCTGTGGTTTGAAGCTTGCAAACGGTGCAGAGATCCTTTTACATATCGGAATTGATACTGTAGCCATGAACGGCGATGGTTTTGAATACCTTGTAAAAGAAGGGCAGAAGGTATCTTCAGGAACCCCACTGATTAAATTTGATAAAAAGAAAATTATTGAAGCAGGTTATGTTGATACGACGGTTTGCATCATTACTGAGTCAGGTAATATGAATAATATAAAATTTGTGACAGGCATTCATGCGTTTGAAAAAGAGACCATAGTAGCAAAGACAGAATAAGAGGCATTGTATGACGGATTTTAGAAAAAGCACTGTATATCAGATCTATCCAAGATCTTTTTATGACACCAATGGAGATGGCTTTGGTGACTTAAAAGGCATCACAGCGAAGCTGGATTATATCAAAGAATTAGGAGTAGACTATATTTGGATGACTCCGTTCTTTGTATCACCTCAGAATGACAATGGTTATGACGTAGAGGATTATTACAATATTGATCCCAGATACGGCACCATGGAAGATTTTGAGGAGCTTTCCAGAGAGGCACAGAAACGCGGAATCAAATTGATGCTGGATATGGTGTTTAACCATACCTCCAGCAGACATGAATGGTTTCAGAAAGCCTTAGCCGGTGATGAAAAATATAAGAATTTTTATATTTTTAAAAAGGGTAAGGAAAGAGGTTTAGCTCCTACCAACTGGGAAAGCAAGTTTGGCGGCAGTGCATGGGAATATGTGCCGGATATGGATGAATATTATCTGCATTTATTTCATGTTACCCAGCCGGATTTGAACTGGGATAACCCGGAGGTACGTAAAGAAGTCCAGAAGGTGGTACGTTTTTGGATGGGCAAAGGCGTCAAGGGCTTCCGATTCGATGTGGTGAATCTGATCAGTAAAGATAAATTTGAAGATGATTTTGAGGGAGATGGCCGCAGATTTTACACTGACGGACCAAACATCCATCAGTATCTGAAAGAATTAAATGCACAATCCTTCGGACAGGATGCAGAAATCATTACTGTCGGTGAAATGTCCAGCACATCTATGGAGAATTGCTTTGGCTATGCTGGTGCAGACAGCCATGAGCTTTCCATGGTATTTAGCTTCCATCACCTGAAGGTGGACTTTATGGGTAATGAAAAATGGGTGCTTGTACCGGCGGATTTCCAGAAATTGAAAGATATTCTCTTTAGCTGGCAGGTGGGAATGGCAGAGAACAATGCATGGAATGCAGTGTTCTGGTGCAACCACGATCAGCCGCGTCCGGTATCCAGATTTGGAGATGAAGGAAAGTACTGGAAGAAGTCAGCCCAAATGCTGGCGACGATTATTCATGGACTTCGTGGTACTCCATATATTTATCAGGGTGAAGAGATTGGTATGACCAATACTGATTTCACCGATATCAGCCAGTTTCGTGATGTGGAAAGCTTAAATCATTATGAAATCCTGCAGCAAAAAGGTCTTTCCAGGGAAGATGCATTTCGTATTATTCAGATTCATTCCAGGGATAATGGAAGAACGCCCATGCAGTGGAATGGCGAAAATCAAGGTGGTTTTACCAAAGGAACACCATGGATCGGTGTGAATGAGAATTATTCCAAGATCAATGCACAGAGCCAGTTGCATGATGAGACATCTATTTTCAACTACTATAAGAAGCTTGTAGCATTACGAAAAGAGCTGGATATCATTGCATATGGTGATATCAGGCCATTAGATGTAAGACATCCATCCGTTCTTGCTTATGAAAGAACTTACGGAGAAGAAAAAATGCTGGTAGTCTGTAACTTCTATAAAACAGAAGTTGTGTGGAATAGTGGAATGGATTTGAAGGGCTTCGAAACATTACTGGGCAACTATTCTGAACAAAAGATAGAAGAGTCAAAGATTTCCTTAAAACCTTATGAAGCAGTGATGCTTTACAAAAAGGGTTGATATATGAATCTCAAAAAAACATATTTCAATTAAGCGGACTATGTATTGGTCGGGGATCAATACATAGTCCTTTTTGTCTCTGTAATTTGTGCATATGTTAATCAAATGATACGTATGATATTAAAGAAAGTAATTTAAATTTCCTGCATTTTCTATTGATTTCGTAAATGAGGGCTATGTTCTTCATCGGCTAATTGCACTGGTCGACGCTGTGGCGTCAAATGTGGAAATCACGTACAAGTCAGCCAAGATAGATAAAATGGATTCTTATGAAAAATGTGTTGCGAAACTGGAGGACCATACATTAAAAGCCACAGCAAGTATAAATGCATTGAGGAACTTTGCTGATCGCAATAGCGATCTTGTAAAGCAATAGTCTGTTTTCAAAACAGGCGTAATTGTTTGCATAGGGAATCTTCTAAATACATGTCAGGAATAAGGAGAAGGTACAAGATGATTTCATATCGGATTCACTATAATTTTGAATTTGAAGATGTTCCGAATAAAAGATAGAGGAGTCGAATATGTACGCCGCCGTGTACGGGTAAAACCGTAGCGGCGGTTTTCATTTTTATGACAGCGTTGACAAACGTATGATTTCGTACTGGAGGACGCACTATGACATTAGACGATAAAATATCAAAACTACGAAAAGAAAACAATTACACGCAGGAGCAGCTTGCTGATGTTCTCGGAGTATCTAGGCAGACGATTTCAAATTGGGAGAACGGGAAGTACACATAATCTTTATTTGAGTGCCGTCTATGGCCATATAACGACCATCTATCAGGAAACAGTAGACATCGTTTCCCTCTCAAGCGGAACGGTTACTTATGTTTCAAGACGCTATGTTTCCAAAATCAAACAATTATTAGGAATATGAGGTGGTCAAGATGAAAAAACAGATCATAAAACGGGGATTATTCGGATTCCCGGTGGGCGGGGACGATGAGCGGTATTTGGAACTGCAAGCCTTTATTGTATGAATTTTTATTACATAAAAACGTGCAGATGCACATAAAATGGGAATGGATATTGAAATTCAGGTTGTTCTATGATAGGATACCATTACTAAAAAGTGTGCAGATACACGGAAATGGGGAGTGCGACAATGGAAATTAAACGAAACGCTTACCTACAGCAGCTGATTGAGCGAAAAGATAATGGAATGATAAAGGTGATTACCGGCATTCGTAGATGCGGAAAATCTTTTTTGCTGTTTACCATCTTTAAGAGATACTTACTGGGGAACGGCGTTGATGCTGACCATATTATTGAGATTGCGTTGGACGGTATTGAGAACGAGGAATTAAGAGATCCCAAGGTGTGTTTCAAGTACATCAAGGATGCCATGAAAGACAATGGGAAATATTATCTTCTTCTGGATGAAGTACAGTTCATGCCACGATTTGAGGAAGTGCTGAACAGTCTGTTGCGCATAAGCAATATTGATGTATATGTCACCGGAAGTAATTCTAAATTTTTGTCCAGCGACATTGTGACTGAGTTCCGTGGCAGAGGTGATGAGATCAGAATCTATCCCCTCTCCTTCGCAGAGTTTTATTCTGCCTATGACGGTGATTATGATGATGCCTGGGATGACTACATGATCTACGGAGGATTGCCGCAGGTCGTAGGTTTCCAGAGCGAGCGACAGAAAGCAGATTATCTGAAGAATATCTTTGCAAATGTCTATCTGAAAGATGTAATTGAAAGAAATAAGATTCAGAGCGTGGACGAGATTGGTATTCTGGTTGATGTGCTTGCATCTGCAATTG
Organism: uncultured Lachnoclostridium sp.; assembly: GCA_945786935.1. Classification (GTDB taxonomy): domain Bacteria; phylum Bacillota; class Clostridia; order Lachnospirales; family Lachnospiraceae; genus HGM12587. The sequence goes on along the minus strand of CALZFY010000008.1, from coordinate 2,360 downwards.
GCACACCGACCAATCCATCGAAGATTGCTAACACCTTTGCCAGCGAGCGTCAGATGACTTATGCTAATAAAACTATCTCCAATCATATCGACCATTTGGCAGATGCGTTTTTGATTTCCAAGGCAAGTCGATACGATATTAAAGGAAGAAAGTATATCGGTGCAAATCTGAAATACTACTTTACTGATCTGGGACTGAGAAATGCCCGTCTGAATTTCAGACAGCAGGAACCTACTCATATCATGGAGAACATTGTTTATAACGAGCTGCTGATCCGTGGGTACAATGTTGATGTGGGTGTTGTTGAGATCTTCGATAAGGATAAGGAAGGTAAGCGTGTTCGCAAGCAGCTGGAGGTTGACTTTGTGGTAAATCAGGGCAACCAGAGATATTACATCCAGGTTGCTTATGACATGACTTCGGAAGAAAAGCAGACTCAGGAGTTCAACTCCCTGCGAAACATCCCAGATTCTTTCAAGAAGATTGTCATTGTAAATGGCAGCAAAAAGCCTTGGAGAAATGATGAGGGATTTGTCATTATGGGAATGAAGTATTTCTTGCTGAATGCGAATAGCCTGGAATTTTAGTTAATTTGAATTCTTTATGTATGGAAATGGTCAATTCTCGGATTCTGAGAGTAATTCTGAGTCTTTTGGGTGGTATTCTCACTGTCGTAACCGTAGAATAAAGGCGTGAAAAGCGAATGGCGATACCAATGTCAATGGCTTACCGAATGTATGCAAATGACTATAAGGTATTTATTTTCAGTAGGAAAAATGATATGGAACAAGGTTATTCTACAAGAGATATGGCAAGAGACCAAGCGGAAGCTATGAAAATGCTCGGTATAAAAAGCGCTAATATATTAGGGATTTCTCAAGGTGGAATGATTGCACAATATCTTGCGATTGATTATCCTGACATAATTGAGAAATTTGCTGTAAAAAAGAAAATTATTCCATTTATATCATAAAAATCCAGAGTAAGAAGAGCAGGGACTGCTGTATAAAATACTGCATACCTAAGATCAATCATTTGTTTTCAAAACAGGCGTAATTAATTTCATACGGATGCTTCCAAATACATGTTAAGAATAAGGAGAAGGTACAAGATGGTTTCATGTCGGGGTGACTATAACTTTGAATTTGAAGATTTCCTTGATGAAGAATATGAAGAACAGGACAAAATGCCACCACATATGATGTCTTTGTTCATGGAATATGAGAAAAATCTTGAAAATCAGGTAGCACCGGATACTACCGGGGTGGATAAATACTTTATTAAGGGGTTTTTTACAGGAAAAATGGAATATGACTTTGAAACGATCGCTCATGATTTTCTGATTCATCATTTCCAGAGAGTGCAGGAGTTCAATAAACTTGCGGTATATGGGAACGACCATCCGTCACAATCTGATCCGGATACTGCACTGAAATATAAAATCCTGAACGTGATTTATAACGCTGCAAAGTCAGGGGATGAGTATTCGGTAGAACTTATTAAATATCTCTATAAAACCTACCATAAAAAAGAGTACAAGCAGTTAAAGAGGTTTAAGAAAATTACGGTCCCGGAGATATTTTCGTTATCAGAAACAGAGGATATGGGCTGTGATTATACTACGATTGCGCGTATCCTTGGAATGTGTAACTTCTATGGAATTGAATTGGAGGATAAGGTTTCAATACTGTATCTACTATTTGGCAGGGTATCAAAAGAATCGGAAGAAGAGGATTCTGTTGAATTTCTTTCATTTCGGGAAGGATTGTTTCAAGAGTGCTATGAACAGGTAGAAGAGTGGATGGCACAGATCAAAGGTACCCGTAAGTACCGTGATAAGAGCCTAAATACCTATTGGAAGGCAGACGCCTTTGCAGAAAAATGCCTGAAAAGACATGGATATCCAGATTATTTCTTAAATGCCTGTGACGATGAGTTTTATGGACTGAACAGGCTCTTTGCCGGAACACTTGCTGTTCTAAAGTCCATATATCCAGATGAAGACTTTTCCTTTGAGGATGTTCAGATTTATGCAATGCTCATGCATTGTGTGGATTCCCTGGTAAGTGTTTGCGAAGCATATGATGAAAACATATCTGAGATTTTGGGTATTGCTCCAGATAGGTATGAACTAGAGGATTGTCTGTTCAAGCCTGAGAATATCGTTGTCAGAGATACACGAAAGCCTAATAATCAACGAAAACCAGCCAAACCTATGACACAAACCGTCAAGGATGTTAAAGATGAGGATTATCTAAATGAAATTCATGAGCTTCGAAGACGTCTTCGGATGAAAGAGGAGGAGTGCAGGCATTTTAGGCAGCAGTATGAACAGGCAAGAGAAGAACTAAAAAATGCGA
>CALZFY010000007.1:0-53206 GCA_945786935.1 uncultured Lachnoclostridium sp. | reverse complement strand
GTTGCTCCGACTACCAAACCATGTGTTCCAATCATTGCGGTTCCTACAACAGCCGGTACTGCTGCAGAGGTTACCATCAACTATGTTATCACCGACGTAGAAAGAAAACGCAAATTTGTCTGTGTTGACCCTCATGATATGCCGATCATTGCCATCATTGACCCGGATATGATGTCTTCCATGCCAAAGGGACTGACAGCATCTACCGGTATGGATGCCCTGACCCATGCCATTGAAGGTTATACTACAAAGGCAGCATGGGAAATGACTGATATGTTCCACTTAAAAGCCATTGAACTGATTGCTAAATCCTTAAGAGGTGCCGTAGCCAACACAAAGGAAGGCCGCGAAGGTATGGCTCTTGGCCAGTATATTGCAGGTATGGGATTCTCCAATGTAGGACTTGGTATCGCTCATTCCATGGCACATACTCTGGGTGCGGTATATGATACACCTCATGGTGTTGCATGTGCTATGATGCTTCCAATCGTTATGGAATATAATCAGGAATGCACAGGGGAAAAATATCGTGAGATCGCAAGAGCCATGGGTGTCAAAGGTGTCGATGAAATGACAGAGGAAGAATACCGTAAGGCTGCCATTGATGCAGTAAAACAGCTTTCTGTTGACGTTGGAATCCCAACAAAGCTGGAGGCTATCAAAGAAGACGACCTTACCTTCCTTGCAGAATCTGCCCATGCTGATGCCTGCGCACCGGGCAACCCGAAAGATGCCGGTGTGGAAGATCTGAAGAATCTTTTCCGTAAAATCATGTAATGTAATTACACAAAGGGGACGGTTTTTCCGTCCCCTAAATTATTATCTCTATTCCTGTCTTCTTAGAATGTCATACTGATCAAGCTCCATGCCAAGATCCACATAAAGCTTCTGCTTTGGATGGGGTGCACTTTCCATAGGCTGTCCATCCTCATCATAAATGGCTTTTACCGTCACCTCTATATTTCTTCCATCCGGCTTCATAACCTCAATGAGCTCTCCCACAGAGAATTTATTTCTCTGCTCCGTAGCATACCAACCCTTTTCATTACGCTCTCCCACGATGCCTAAGTAAGTATACTCCTTCACATAGGTATTGCTGTCATAAATCTGGGTCGTCTCATCGGGCTTTCCGTAGAAAAATCCCGTGGTAAACTGACGGTAGGTACAGTTGGAGATCTGATCTAAATACCATGGCATATTTGCCTCATATTTTTCCAGAGACTCTGCATAATCATCCAGAGCTTTCCGGTAGGTTCTGGCTACCGTTGCCACATACAGGGCAGTTTTCATACGTCCCTCGATCTTTAAGGAGTCAATGCCCGCATCGATTAAGTCCGGAATGTGCTCGATCATACACAGATCCTTGGAGTTAAAGATGTAGGTGCCTCTCTCATTTTCATAAACCGGTAAATATTCTCCCGGACGGGATTCCTCCACCACCGCATATTTCCAGCGGCATGGATGGGTACAGGCTCCCTGGTTGGCATCTCTTCCTGTAAAATAATTACTTAAGAGACATCTTCCCGAATAGGAAATACACATGGCTCCATGGACAAAGGTTTCAATTTCCATTTTATCGGAAATGTGTTCTCTGATTTCTTTGATTTCCTGAATGGAAAGCTCTCTGGCAGAAACCACTCGGGTCGCTCCCAGTCTTTCCCAGAAACGGTAGGTTTCGTAATTGGTATTGTTTGCCTGGGTACTGATGTGAATATCGATCTCCGGGCAGATTTCTTTTGCAAGGGTAAACATTCCCGGGTCTGCAATGATCAGGGCATCGGGTTTGATTTCCTTTAATTCCTTAAAATAAGCTCTGGCTCCCTCCAGGTCATAGTTATGTGCCAGAATATTTGCTGTCACATAAACCTTGACACCATGTTCATGGGCAAAGGCAATGCCTTCCTTCATATCTTCCGGTGAAAAATTTTTGGCTTTTGCACGAAGTCCAAACGCTTCTCCACCAATATATACAGCATCTGCTCCGAACATGACAGCAATCTTTAATACTTCCAGACTGCTGGCAGGGATCAAAAGTTCTGTCTTTCTCATGGGATTCTCCTACTATTTTTTGATACTTAAGGTAACTCCGTCCCCCAAAGGGATCAAAGAAGTTGTCAACTGTTCGTGATGGGTCAGTGTATACAGATATTCTCTCATTCTGGCGTGAATGGTGCGGTTTCTTCGCTCCACTGCAAATCTGGACTGGATGATATCCCCATCCTGCAAAACATTGTCAGATAAAAGCACTCCACCGGGAGCAAGCACTCTTAAAATATCCGGCAGAAAATGAATGTACTGACCCTTGGCAGCGTCCATAAAAATAAAATCATAAGGGCCTTCCAGGGTTTTTAAATAATCCGTGGCATCTCCCTCTAAAAGCGTGATCTGCTTTTCCTTCCCTGCACGCCTAAAGTTTTCCCGTGCGATAGGGATTCTTGGCTCATATTTTTCAATAGTCGTAATATGACAATCCTCATCTACATGTTCACTCATTAAAAGAGCTGAAAATCCAACCGCGGTACCGACCTCTAAAATCGCTTTCGGCCGTTTCATCTCCAGCAGAACCTTTAAAAAGCTCTGCATTTCCTTTCGGATAATGGGAACATAGGAAGCCAGTGCTTCCTCTTCTATCTGGTTTACTAACGCACTATTGCCTACATCCAATGAATTGATGTAGGCAACCATTCTTTCATCTACAATCATGAATCGTCCTCTTTTGTTTCAGACAATATCTTAAACATTTCTGATGGCTTCATGGAAGTGTTTAACTCATAAGTCCCTGCCTTCACCGTTTCCGGAAAATCAGCGATCTTCATCTGCAGTTTTAAAATACCTGCATCTTCTACAAGCCCCTTTTTCTCCAGTGCTTTTGCAAGCTCACCGGAACTCATATCTTCCGGAATCGTCACCTTTACGATACGTCCCGGACTTTCTTCCATGGCTTCCTCGTGAAAAACTGCATGAGAATATCGATAAGTGCTCTGCCCCAGGTAAAATACACCTAAGCAGATCACCACAAAGATTACGACCTTCAAAAAGATGGCACCTGTTCTCAATGCAGCTTTTTTCGTATTCATCTTAAACCTCCATAATGATTGGGAGGATCATTGGACTTCTCTTTGTCTTCTTCCACAGGTAATCATTTAAAGAATCTCTTACAACATTCTTTAATTTACCCCAATCGGAAATTCCTCTGCCAAGACAGCCATCTAATGCTTCCCAAACCACCTGTCTAGCTTCTTCTATCAAACTTTCAGATTCTCTTACATAGACAAAACCACGGGATACGATGTCCGGTCCTGCCAGAATCTGATTGCTGTATTTTTCCAGAGTCAGAACGACGATCAAAATACCGTCCTCTGATAAATGCTGTCTGTCACGGATAACAATGTTTCCAACATCACCAACACCAAGACCGTCTACATAAACAGCTCCTGTGTGTACGTGATCTACGACTTTCGCAGCTTCCTCATCAAGCTCCAGCACATCCCCGGATGACATGATGAAAATATTGTCCTTCTGGATGCCAAGCTCCTCGGCCAGTCTTGCATTGGCCTGAAGGTGTCTGTACTCTCCGTGCACAGGAATGGCATATTTCGGACGTACTAAAGAATAGATCAGTTTTAATTCTTCCTGGCATGCATGGCCGGATACGTGGGTATCCTGGAATACGACCTCTGCCCCACGGATGGATAATTCATTGATAACCTTGGATACCGCCTTTTCATTTCCCGGAATCGGCGTAGAAGACAATACGACCACATCCCCCGGCATAATGTGTACCTTACGGTGGGTTCCGGATGCCATCCTGGAAAGGGCAGCCATGGATTCTCCCTGGCTTCCTGTGGTAATGAGTACAGTCTTTTCATCCGGATAGTTTTTCAGCTGTTCGATATCAATGAGCGTATTGTCCGGAATGGTAATATATCCCAGCTCCTGGGCAATGGAAATCGTATTGACCATGCTTCGGCCTTCGATCACAACCTTACGTCCGCTCTTGTGGGCAGAGTTGATGACCTGCTGCACACGGTCTACATTGGATGCAAAGGTAGCAATGATGATTCTCTGGCTGGAATGCTCCGCAAAGATCGCATCAAAACGTTTTCCAACCGTTTTTTCAGACAACGTAAATCCTTTACGCTCTGCATTGGTACTGTCTGACATGAGAGCCAGTACTCCTTTTTTCCCAATCTCTCCAAATCTCTGAAGGTCGATGGCATCACCAAATACCGGTGTATAATCTACCTTGAAGTCTCCTGTATGCACAACGATCCCCGCCGGTGAATAGATGGCAAGGGCACATGCATCCTCAATACTGTGATTCGTCTTGATAAACTCGATCCTGAATTGTCCGAGGTTAATAGACTGACCATGCTTTACTACTTTTCTCTTCACAGACTTGGTCATGCCATGTTCTTTTAATTTACTTTCAATAAGCCCCATCGTCAGCTTCGTAGCATAGATCGGTGCATTGATCTCCTTGAAAACATAAGGAATGGCGCCAATGTGATCTTCATGACCATGAGTAAACACAAAGCCCTTCAGCTTTGAAATATTATCCTTTAAATAGCTTACATCAGGGATTACGAGATCGATTCCCAGCATATCGTCTGTAGGGAATGACAATCCGCAGTCCACGACAACAATACTGTCTTCATATTCGAAGGCAGTAATATTCATCCCAATGGCTTCCAGTCCGCCAAGGGGAATGATCCGTAATTTTGAATTGTTCCTGTTTTTCAAATGATACCTCCATATGATGATTAAATTTTTCCGCTCTTGTAAAAAAAGATTACCGCTCGATGTCTACATCTTCCAGCATCTGTTCGAACACGCCAAATACACTGTCCAGTTCCTGCTCATCCTCTACAATGGCATAGAGCCCTTCTGCATCCTCAGCATCTGATAAATCCTTCAGGATCAGGCATTCTGCGTCTCCTTCTTCAGAATCTGTTACTAATATATAATCAACCCCACCGATACGGGTTTCTTCCAAAACATAAAAATCTACCGGATCTTCTTTCGTATCCGGAATAAATGTGATCTTTTCCATTAATTATTCATGCTCCTTGAATCTAAATATCCCTGCAGGATATAAACTGCTGCCAGCATGTCCACATACTGTTTTCTGTCTTCTCTTCTGACTTTACCTTCCATTAGCGTGCGGTTAGCCTCTACGGTGGTCAGACGTTCATCCCACATCACAACATCCAGTCCTGTCCGCTTTTTCAGCATTTCCTGAAATTCCAGCGATTTTTCAGCTCTGTCCCCAATCGTGTTGTTCATATTTTTGGGAAATCCCAGCACAATCAGTTCTACTTCATATTCTTTGATCAGTTCATCGATCCGTGCCAGTGTTTTGCGAAGCTTTGTCTCTTTTTCACGTCTGATGGTCTCAATCCCCTGGGCTGTGATACACAGGGCATCGCTAATGGCTACTCCTACGGTCTTGGAACCATAGTCCAGGCCCATAATTCTCATACATTGCTCCTGACTGTTTATTTATCCACTGTTTCGATATAAACCTTTAAAAGTTCTTCCACCAACTCATCTCTTTCTACTTTGGTGATCAGGCTTCTGGCGCCTTTATGACTGGTAATATAAGTAGGATCTCCGGACATAATATAGCCTGCGATCTGATTTACCGGATTATATCCTTTTTCTCTCATAGCTTCAGAAACAGCCTTTAAGATGTCTCCCACCTGTAATTCCTGCTCTGCTGAAACTTTAAAATATTGTGTGTTCTGAAGTTTATTCATCTTATCCGCTCCCATAGCAAAAAACAGCAAAAAGACTGGTTTTGCTTAATAAATAATCATATTAACTATAATACAGATTTACATAAAATACAAGCTTTTCTATGGAGCTGTTACAGCTTTCTGTAAAAATGTAGTAAAAACGGGATACATGCAACGGCTGTCAGGACATCGGAAACTGCCTGGGCTGATGCCACTCCCCATAAGCCAAACATCGCAGGAAGAATGAAAATCAGAGGAATAAAAAAGATTCCCTGTCTCATGGATGCCATCAAAGTAGCCTTCCAGGCTTTCCCCACAGATTGAAAGGTCATATTTGCTACGGTGCCGATTGGAATGAGAGGCATACTAAGAGCCTGTGCCCGAAGAGCCACCGTTCCGATTTCAAGAACTGCCGGATCGTCTGAGATAAACAGCCCCATAAACCATGGTGCCAGGGTAAACAAAATCACTGCTGCCACTGTCATTCCCACAGTACCTACGCCCAAGGTAAAGCGAATGGCTTTTTTCATACGATCCATTTTCCCGGCACCGAAATTAAATCCTGCTACCGGCTGATATCCCTGACCAAACCCGATCATCACGGAAAAGACCAGCATAAAAATCTTAGTCACAATGGCCATGGCCGCAACTGCCGCGTCACCATAGACCGTCGCAGTGGTATTTAACAGAATGGATGCAATGCTGGCAAGTCCCTGACGGGAAAAAGAAGGCAGGCCATTCTTTATGATCTGAAGGTAAGTAGCAGGCTTCTTCGAGAGCCTGAAAATTCCAAGACGAGTCGTCGTTTTCTTCATCAAAAACCAGGAAAGTAAAATGAGAAAGCTTACCAGCTGGCTAAATGCAGTTGCCACAGCCGCCCCGGTGATTCCCATGGAAAACCCAAAAATCAGCAAAGGATCAAGGGCAATATTTAAAACACCACCAGCAGTGATTCCGATCATGGCAAACTTTGCATGTCCTTCCGAACGCAAAATATTATTCATCACGAAGGAAGAACACATAAACGGTGCAGCCAGAAAAATATAACGGGCATATTCCGCTGCATAGGGTAAAATGGTGTCAGAAGCACCTAAGAGTCTCATAAGTTCCAAAAGCTTCCATTCCCCAAATACGGTCATGAGGATTCCAAGAAAAATGGCACTGTAAAAGGCCGTTGCAGCCACTTCTTTGGATTTTTCTTCTTCCTTTGCCCCAAGCAGTCTGGAAATCCAGCTGCCGCTTCCCATACCGAAGGTAAAGCCTATGGCCTGAATAATCGCCATCACGGAAAATACGATTCCTACGGCTCCGGACGCACTGGTACCAAGCTTTGATACAAAAAAGGTATCTGCCATATTATAGACTGCAGTCACCAGCATACTGATGATGGTTGGTACCGATAAACCGGCAATGAGTTTTCCCACCGGTGTAACTGTCATTTTTTCATACTGTTGGTTCTGTTCTAAATCATTCATATCCTACTCTCCAAGGAGAATCTGATCCTTTAATATTTTCTTTGCTTTCACTGTCACAAAACGGTTTGTCAGATTTTCTTCTGTTTTAACCGCCACGCGGATATACTCACGGGTATGACCTACAAAGTAGTTTACTCCGTCTAAAGTCATCTGTTCTTCCATCAAAACTTCCAGATCCTTTCCCAGATGTCTCTCCAGATATTCCCTTGCGTTTTTCTCATTCAAAGAAAGTAATATATTGCTTCTTTCTGTTTTCACCTGATCGGGCACCTGGTTTTCCATTTTAGCCGCCCTGGTTCCTTTTCTGATGGAGAACTTGAAAATATGTGTCTCGAAAAATCTGACCTTTTCCAGAAATGCCCGGCACTTAGCAAATTCTTCTTCTGTTTCTCCTGCAAATCCTACGATCACATCGGTAGTCAATGCCGGTTCGTCATAATATTTTCGGATTCTCTCACACACTTCATAGTATTCTTCCGCAGTGTATCTTCTATTCATTCGTTTTAAGGTTTCGTTACACCCGCTTTGAAGTGATAAATGAAAATGCGGGCAAACCTTAGGAAGCTTTGCGATAGCACTGACAAATTCTTCTGTCATGATCCGCGGTTCCAGGGAGCCAAGACGAATCCTCATAATTCCCGGAATATCATGGATCATCTGAATCAGGGTCAGGAGATTTTCATTCTCCAGGTCTACGCCGTAAGAGCTTAAATGAATTCCTGTAAGCACTACCTCACGGTAACCTGCCTTCGCCAGACGAAGGACTTCCTCATACACATCCTGAGATTTTCTGCTTCTGACTCTTCCTCTTGTATAAGGAATAATGCAGTAACTGCAAAACTGGTTACATCCGTCCTGAACCTTTACATAGGCTCTTGTATGTTCTGCGGTTTTATCTAAATGAAGCTCCTCATATTCCTTTGTATGATTGATATCGATGACAGCTTCCTCTCTTTTTCCTTCCTCATAGGCCTCAAGAATCTCCACAAGATCCTTCTTGCAGTTATTTCCGATGACAATATCAATGGCTTCATCTACTTTTCCGCCGGAATATTTTTCACTCTCCACGTAGCATCCCGCCGCTACCACAATGGCGTCCGGATTCATCTTTTTTGCCTTGTGAAGCATCTGACGGGATTTGCGGTCTGCAATATTGGTCACCGTACAGGTGTTAATAATATAGATATCAGCCCCCGGAGCAAAGGGCACGATTTCATATCCTGCCTTCTCCAGCATCTGCTGCATACTCTCTGTTTCATACGCATTTACCTTGCATCCCAGGTTATGCAATGCCGCTTTTTTTCTCATATTGATCTATGCCTTATTACTGTTTCTTTAATTAATGCTAAACAGCCCTTTCTTTCATGTTTAAGTTTTTTTAATAAGATATATTATTGACTTTTATCCATGTTATGTTAATATTAGTCTGTACCTAATTGGAAGATTATGTTACTATGCATTTTGCTTTGGCAACACACTTTCCCAGGTTTAATTCTATCTCTTTTCAGGAGGACGCTATGAAAATGAAAACTGTGAAAATCTCATTAAATTCTATCGATAAAGTGAAATCTTTTGTAAACGAAATTACAAAATTTGATAACGATTTCGATCTCGTTTCCGGAAGATATGTTATCGATGCAAAATCCATCATGGGTATCTTCAGCCTGGATTTATCCAAGCCAATCAGCTTAAACATCCATGCAGATGAAAACATGGCTGCGATCATGGAAGCGATCAAACCATACATCATCGAATAGTCTTACTATTCGATGATCAAGCATAATTGAATAATTCCAAAATTTTTAACGCAAGGGATGCTTTTCATTCCTTGCGTTTTTTGTATTTTGTTTTCCCAAGTGACGCCTGACAAATTGGCACTACCCCACTCCGCAGGCTGTGACTCGAAAAAAATATCGACGTCTTACTCTACAAGAATTGTTTCTATACTTTCTATTGCTTCTTTATAAAGCTGTGCAATTTTTTCTTCCAGGTGTGTTTCTGAACGCTTGATGATATTGATATTCGGTTTTGTTACCGGGTGCTTTGCCACGAAAATGGTGCAGCAATCTTCGTATGGTAAAATAGAAGTCTCGTAGGTATCAATGTTCTTTGCAATGGTTACGATGTCTTCCTTGTCAAAGGCAATCAGCGGACGGAATACCGGTAAAGTACATACCTCATTGGTTGCTGCAAGACTCTGTACGGTCTGGCTTGCCACCTGTCCGATGCTTTCCCCTGTAATGAGCGCCATGCTACCGTTTGCTTTTGCTATGTCTTCTGCAATCTTCATCATATAACGACGCATGATGATGGTCAGTTCCTCATGGGGACACTGATCATAAATATATAACTGGATATCTGTAAAGTTTACGATGTTCAAACGGATCGGTCCTGTATATTTTGCAACCTTCTTTGCCAGGTCGATCACCTTCTGTTTTGCACGCTCACTTGTATATGGCGGTGCATGGAAATAAGTCGCATCAATGCGTACGCCACGCTTTGCGATCATGTATCCTGCTACCGGGCTGTCAATACCGCCGGAAAGAAGAAGCATGGCTCTTCCGTTGGTTCCGATGGGCATTCCTCCCGGTCCCGGAATAATTTCAGAATAAATATATACATTCTTACGTACTTCGATCACCAGATTGATTTCCGGATGATGCACATCTACCTTCATTTCCGGGTATGCATCCAGAATCCTTCCACCCATTTCCAGATTGATCTCTACAGAATCCATAGGATACCCTTTATTTGCACGGCGTGCATTTACCTTAAAGGTTTTATTTTTATCAGGATATACGTCATCAATATATTTCAGCACCTGTGCAGATACATTTTCAAAATCTGTATCTTCTACAATGACAACCGGGCAGATTCCGACAATACCAAAAACACGTTTTAAAGCTGCAATGGTTTCATCATAATCGTAGTATTCGGAAGTAACAAAGACATAAATACGTCCCTGTTCCTTGGTTACTTCAAATTCACCTTCCACCTCTTCTAAAGCATGTCTCATACTGCTCACTAAAGCATCCTCAAACATGTAACGGTTTTTTCCCTTAATGGCGATTTCACCGTATTTAATTAAAAATGCACGAAACATTGTTTTTTTCATCTTTTTTCCTTTCATTAACGTCTTGCGTATCTGCGAAGCATCGGGAGCAGTCCCTTCAACACTTCCATACAATAATCAATTTCCTCTTTTGTAGTATGCACACTAAAGCTAAACCGCAGTGTACTGTCCAAATGCTCCTTCGGAACGTTGATAGCCTTTAAGGTAGCACTGACAGCCGGTTTATTGGAGGAACAGGCACTTCCTGCAGAAGCATATACTTCTCTTTCTTCCAGTGAATGTAAGAGAACTTCGCTTCGGATTCCCGGGAAACTGATACTCACTACATGTGGAGCAGATTCTCTTCCCGTAAGACCGTTGATCTTTGTTCCTTCCAGCTTTAAGATTTCCTCCACAAAATAGTCCTTAATCTCATAGAGATGATCGATCTTTTTGTCAAAATCTGTATAGATTTCTTTTGCAGCCTCTCCAAGTCCCACGATTCCGGGCACATTTTCCGTACCGGAACGCAAATCTTTTTGCTGTCCTCCACCAAAAATGATCGGTTTGATCTTTACCTTAGAATCGCAGTATAAAAATCCGATTCCTTTTGGTCCATGAATCTTATGACCACTGACGGATAAGAGGTCGATTCCCATTTTTTTCGGAAAAATCCTGTATTTTCCATATCCCTGGATGGCGTCTACATGAAATAAGGTGGCAGGATTGTTTGCTTTCACCATTTTTCCGATTTCTTCGATAGGCTGCAAAGCTCCGATCTCATTATTAACATACATGACAGATACCAGCATGGTGTCAGGACGCAATGCCTCATTTAACTTATCTAACTTTACAATCCCATGTTCATCCACCGGAAGATAAGTAACTTCATAGCCTTCCTCTTCCATATGTTTCATGACATTGCCTACAGACGGATGCTCAATCTTGGTGGTAATCAGGTGCTTTCCCATACGGTGATTTGCAGCAGCACAGCCCATGATGGCCAGATTGTTGCTCTCAGTTCCGCCGGAAGTAAAAATAATTTCCTTTTCCTGCACCTTCAGGGTTTTTGCAATGATCTCTTTTGCTTCTTTTATATAATTTTCTGCCTCAACGCCTTTGTTATGCATGGCGGAAGGGTTTCCGTAGGTTTCGCTCATCATCTGAACGACCTTCCTGACCACCTCCGGCTCACAAACGGTTGTGGCTGAATTATCCAAATATGCCTGCATCGTTCTTCCTCTTTTTCTTAGAATACTTTTTCATGGGACGCCCCATGAACCATGGGGCTGTTTCTTAAGATAGAATTTTATTGAAAAACATTAGTATATTTCAGTACTCAGCCTTATAAATTACTGCTTTCTCACGTAGCGTCAAGCGGACGCGTCCGAAAATCCACCTTAGAATTTCTAGGCGAAACAGGCTCTCCTGTGAGCCTTTAGAAATTCTTATGGTTAGTTGAGGACAAGGAAGCCTGCGAAGTGAGGAAGTAGCAATTTATGGGGCGTCCCCTGAATATACTATGAATCTTCAAGTAAATACATCAAAATGGACAGGGTTGTAAGCCCCGCGGTCTCCGTGCGTAGAATTCTACGCCCCAGGGTAATGGGCTCTACACCAAAGGTTTTGGCTTTTTCCACTTCCGATTCCTCAAAACCGCCTTCCGGTCCGATAAAGACTGCTACACTCATGCCTGGCTTAATTTCTCCCAAAAGTTTTCGTGTACCATCCATTCCAGTAGCACATTCATAGGGAATCAACCTGAAGTCTAATTCTTTGGCTTTCCCAAGTGCCTCGTCAAAGGTCATCACTTCCGAAATTTGTGGAATGAGCATTCTGCCGGATTGTTTGGCTGCACCCTCTGCAATACTCTGCCAGCGTTTCAGCTTCGAAGCTTCTTTTTTCGCATCCAGCTTTACAATAGCACGCTTTGTCATCACCGGAATGATCTCATAGGCACCAAGCTCTACCGCCTTTTGGATGATCAGTTCCATCTTATCCGATTTCGGCAATCCCTGAAAGAGATAGATTTTGGAAGAAAGCTCTGTTTCTCCCATATGGCTTTCCAATACATTTGCAATGATCTGATGCTTTTCCAGCGTTTTTACACTGCATTCGTAGCATCTTCCATTCTCATCTGCAGCAGAAAAATGTTCTCCCTCTTTCATGCGAAGAACATTTTTCATATGGTTGACATCATCTCCCACAATGGTCAGCTCACTTCCCACCACCTGTGAGGAGTTAATAAAAAAATGACTCATAGATTTACCCGTTTTTTCTGGCTGTGACTGAAACCCATTCTCCCTGGTAGGTCACTTCCAGAACTTCCAGTCCTGCTGCCTTCACGGCTTCTACCACAGTTTCTTCCTTATTATCGATAATTCCGGAGGTAATGTAAAGACCTCCCGCTTTCATCTGATTTACAATGACCGGTGTCAAAGGAACCAGCACATCTGCCAGAATGTTTGCCACAACGATATCGTATTTGTCATAGCCGACTCTGTCCTGAATTTCTTTATCATCAATGATATTTCCGATCATCACTTCAAATTTTTCTTTTGGAATACCATTGACCTCTGTGTTTTCTTCTGTTGCGGTAATGGCGCATGGATCAAGATCCGTGCCTACCGCTGACTCTGCACCCAGCTTTAATGCTACGATAGAGAGAATACCGCTGCCACATCCTACATCCAGAAGCTTTGTTTCCGGTGTCACATATTTTTTAATCTGACGGATGCAAAGCTGTGTTGTCTCATGCATACCTGTACCGAAAGCTGTTCCCGGATCAATCTGGATCAGAAGCTTTTCTTTATCCTCCGGCTTTACTTCCTCCCAGGATGGTTTGATGAGAATGTCATCTACATAAAACTGATGGAAATATTCCTTCCAGTTGTTGATCCAGTCCTTGTCCTCGGTTTCTGAAGCCACGATGGTTGCCTCGCCGATATCCATCCACTGAGCAATCTCTTCCAGACCTTCTCTTACCTTTCCAAGCATTTCCTCCTGATCGGTTTCCGGCTCCAGATAAAAGCTGATGTAGGCTGTTCCGTCATCCTCTCCTACGATAGGCATAATATCTACAAACATCTGTGCCTTGTCCTGTTCTGTCAAAGGCACCTTATCCTCGATCTCAATCCCCTCAATGCCAATGTCCATCATCATGCTGCTGATGATATCTTCAGCATCTGTACGGGTTTTTAATGTATATTTATTCCATTTCATCGTTCATGCTCCTTTTTAAGGCATAATTTCACATACGATACAATCATAACATTTTTGTCAATCAGTGACAACAATATTCTTTCAGAAGTAAAAATGTATTTCTCACTCCATCCACATGAGATCTTTCATAATTATGGGAAGCATAAACTCCGGGACCAATGAGCCCGTGTCGAATGTCATAACCGCTTCTTAAAGAAGCTTCCACATCCGAGCCGTAATGAGGATAAACATCAATGGCAAAGTCAATACCGGCTGCTTTTGCTGCTTCAATGAGTGCACCGGTTACATCATAATTATATGGACCACCGGAGTCTTTTGCACAGATGGAAACCTTTCGCTCCGTACATTCCAGATCACCACCTACACATCCCATATCCACAGAGATCATTTCTTCGGTGTCCTTTGGAATGAAGCATCCTCCATGTCCCACCTCTTCATATACCGTAAAAATTAAGGAAACTTTGCGAGGCAAGGTAATCTGCTCTTCTACCACGTATTTTGCAAATCCCAAAAGAATCGCAGCAGAAAGCTTATCATCTAAAAATCTGCTTTTAATATATCCGCTTTCTGTGATAACTGTACGAGGATCCATGGCGATGATATCGCCTACCTGAATACCAAGGTCGAGGGTGTCCTCTTTTGACTGCACATTTTCATCCAACAGTATTTCCATATTTTCTTCAGTCCGCTCCGGAAGCTTATCGGCTACATGGGCGGAAGGTTCCGTATTCAAAACAACACCTGTGTAGGTTTTTCCGTTGCGAGTGATAACCATGCAATTTTCGCCGTCAGCAGTAGTCCACTGATGGCCGCCCAATGTTGTGGGGCGGATACGTCCATTTGATTTCACTGCCCTTACCATGGCACCCAGTGTATCTACATGAGCTGCCAGAAGTAGATGTTTCCCGCTTCCACCTAAAGTAACCTCTACATTGCCCTTCCGGGAATAGTGTGGATCAAGCCCCATACCTTTTAAAGTATCGAATACATAGGACGCCACATCCTTCGTATATCCTGTGGGGCTTGGAATAGAAGTCAGTGTCTTTAACTGCTGTAAAATATAATCCATGTATTTTTTCATAAAAATGCTCCTTAATCAATTATTCTCCAAATTTCTGTGCTGCATCCTTTAACATCTTGCGGATTGGAAGATTATAAGGACAACGAGGCTCACATGCACCACATTCCACACATGCACCTGCTTTTACAGGCATTGCCTCATAACGGCTCTTAGCCCAGTCACCAAGTCCATATCTGTCCAAATATCCCTGCATTAAAAATACACCGGGGATGTTGATTCCGACGCTGCAGGGCGCACAGTAGTTACAGCGGCGGCAGAAGTTATTGCCAAGCTGTTTTCTGATTTCTGCCATCTTTGCAAGCTCTTCTTCATTAAGCGGAGACACATCATCTGCTGCAGCCATATTTTGGTCAAGCTCTTGTACTTCAAACATTCCCGGGATGACTACCGTAACATCCGGGTTTGCACAAATAAATCGAAGTGCCAATGTAGCATCTTCAATGGCACCTCCGGCAAGGGGTTTCATTGCAATAAAACCGATACCTTTTTCGGCACATTTTCTGATCAATTCTTCTCCCTGCGTTTCCACAATATTATAAGGGAACATGATCGTCTCGACCCAGTCTAACTCCAGGGCTTTTTCAAATACCTCTGCTGAATGTGCAGTCAGACCGATATGTCCGATTTTACCTGCAGCTTTTGCTTCCTTCAGTGCTTCCAGCGCTCCATCCGGTGCTAATACCTGTTCCAGATCTTTCATGGATGGATTATGTACCTGATACACATCGATATGATCTGTTCTTAAGTTCTTTAAACTGATATCAATATCTGCTGCCATTCCCTGTTTGGTACGGGACATGCTTTTGGTTGCGATGACAAAGTGATCTCGAAGTCCTTCCAGGGCCTCTCCAAGATATTCCTCACTTACGGTATAGCCACGAGCCGTATCGATATAATTGACTCCAGCTTCAGCCATAGCTTTCACCAGTTCTTTGGTAGTAGCTGCATCTACTCTTTGGATTGGGATACCCCCAAAGCCTAGACGGGCGATTTTCAGACCAGTTTTACCAAGTGTTACGTATTCCATGTTCAACTCTCCTTTGCTGTTAAAAGACCTCCCGACATGCGAGAGGCCTTTTCTAAATTCATGATAATAGAAAGTTCGCAGAGCGTGCTTTCTGTCGTTTACTAAATTTTGCTGTAACCGTAGGAGTTTACCACTGCGTCCAGCTTCTGTTTGTTTTTACAGAATGGACAGTTTGGCGGTGCAAAAGTGCTGTAGGAAGGTATATCCTTATCTGTAAAGATGGAATTTACCGGATAACCGTTGATTTCCGATGTTGCACTGAAAATCGCACTGATTCCTGCAATGTTTCCTCCGTAATATTCAATGAAGTCTACACACTGTCTCACAGTTTTTCCGGTAGTTGCTGATGCAAGAAGCACCAACACATTCTTACCTTTGATCATCATTTCCGTATTGTCGCGGAACACAATGAGACCGCCGGAACCTACCTCCGGTGATAATATGTAGATGGTCTTATGGGCATTCATGGACATGATTCCGTTTCTGGTCAGCTTATCTGCCAGATACGCACCAATGACTTCACATCCATCCATGCAAACGATGGTATCCACAATGGTAGTATTCACATAATTGTCTGCCAGAATGCTGGCTGCTGCCATTGCTTCACTTCTTCTTGCTTTCAGAGTTGTTAAGTCAATGTACTTTGTAATGTGGGAGTGCGTTGTTGCAAAATGTCCTTCGTATACCTTTAATGCTACGTTTTTGTCCAGCTTCGAGTGGATCTTTACCATAGTTTCTTCAAATGCTGCCATAAGATTCTCCCTTCTGACGTTTATTTTTATTTAGGCTGATGAACTTTCTGTTCAAAGGAAGCTTTGATGAGCTTTCTTCCTTCCAGTCTGTCCTGAATATGTCCCATAGCCTTTAACTGCATTACAATGTTACCAAGAACAGAGCCTTCGATTGGTCCTGCTACTACCGGTTTCTGAATTGCATTTGCAGTCAGTTCACAAAGGAGCTGATCCTGGATACCGCCGCCTACCATGTTCAGGCAGGAGATTGTCTTACCGGAAATAACTTCCAGATTTCTGACAGTTTTTCCGTATTCCTGTGTAAGACCGTTGTAAATTGCCATAGCGATTTCTCCCAGTCCTTCCGGAGTTCCCTGACCATGTTCTTCACAGTACCCGATAACTTCTTTCATCATATTGTATGGAGCCGTAAATCTTGGATCATTCGGGTCAATGATGAAATCCTGTCTCTTTGCTTCTCTGGAAGCTTTGATGATATCCGGGAATCCTACTTCATATTCAAATTCGCACCAGTTCTTACGAAGGTTCTGCATTACCCAAAGACCGTTGATGTTTTTAAGTAAACGGATCTTGCCTTCTACTCCGCCTTCATTTGTGTAGTTATATTTGAATGCATCTTCTGTAAGGATCGGCTCATCAACTTCCATACCAAGTAAGGACCATGTGCCACAGCTTAAGAATGCTGCATTTTCATCTTCTAACGGACAGCCTGCAACTGCAGATGCTGTATCATGTTCGCCAACTGCAACAACCTTAACTCCTGAAAGTCCTGTTTCTTCTACTACTTCCGGAAGAAGTTCACCAATCACAGTGCCCGGCATCGTCAGTGGCTGGAGTAAATCAGCACGAACACCCATTTTTTTAAGGTATTCATAATCATAATCTCTCTTCTTTGCATCCAGGAGCTGACCTGTACTTGCGATAGAATATTCACAAACCTTTTTGCCTGTTAAGAAAAATACAAATAAGTCAGGCATGAAAAGCAGTGTTTTTGCTTTTGCCAGGATTTCCGGTCTCATTTTCTGATCTGCCATCATCTGATATACCGTATTAAAATTCATGAACTGAATACCGGTTCTTGCATACTGCTCTTTTAACGGAACAAGCTTATCAGATTCATCGATGATGCCAATGGTTCTGTCATCACGATAGTTGATTGGGTTTCCGATCAGGTTATCATTTTCATCTAAAAGGCCGTAATCAACACCCCATGTATCGATTGCCAGACTTTCGATTGGAAGTTTTTTGGCAGCGGCTTTCTTTAAGCCCTGTTTTAATTCATGATACAGACGGAAGGTGTCCCAATAGAAAACATTTCCTACACGTACCGGATCATTTGTAAAACGATGAAGTTCTTCCAATGTGATCTTTCCGTCTTCTGTTTTGCTTAAGATCATACGTCCGCTGGATGCCCCAAAGTCAAAGGCAAGGTTATAAATTGGATTGCTCATTTTCTCTTCTCCTTTTTTATCATTCTTCTGTCACTACCTGAACACCGATCTCATCAAGACGCTGCTGCCAGGTGTCATCCGGAAGGGAATCTGTGACTAGAATATCCCCCTTCCTTAAATCAACTACTTTTGCAAAGGATATTCTGCCAAATTTGGTACTGTCCGCTGCAATAATCAGTCTTTTGGCGCAGGATACCATACTTTTTTTGATCTCTGCATCGTTTTCCGAAGAATCCGTTACCCCCTTTTTGATATCCAGTCCCTTGCATGAGATGATAGCTTTGTCCACATAGAAATTTTCCAAAGTCTTTTCTGCATTCTTTCCAATCAGGGACAGACTGGAGCTTTTTAACAGCCCGCCTGTGGAAATCACCTGTACACCCTTAGATTTTGAAAATTCAATGAGAACCTCCAGAGAATTGGTAATGACCGTCAGTTTTTTACGGTCTTTCAGTTCCTGGGCCACCATCAGCGAGGTTGAAGACGAATCCAGTATCACACTGTCTCCCTCTTCAATCATGGAGGCAACCAGTTTTGCAATTGTCTGTTTTTCTTTGCGATTTGTTTTTTCACGAATACGCAAAGGCATCTCAATATTGGTATTTTCATTTAAGACGGCTCCACCATAGGTTTTTTTCACAAAGCCTTCTTTTTCAAGTTTATCCAGGTCCCTGCGAATTGTCTCTTCTGTAACGCCATATTCCTGACTAAGCTCTGCAACCAACACGCGCTGCTCTTTTTGTAATATTTCCAAAATCGCATTTTTACGCTCAATTGCTAACATTTTGTATGCCTCCTTCGCTTATATTCTTATATGTGTATTATTTTAACATATCTTGTTTGGTTTTAGTAGGTTTTTTTCATATTTTTACATTAAATTTTCATCGTTTTTTCCACAAAACCAACAAAAAACAAAAAGAGACACGCCCTAAGGCGTGCCTCAGATTACTTTACCGAATCATCAAAGATTATTCAGCTCCGTATAATGTTTTTAATTTGTTCAGATACTCATATCTGGCCTTTGCAGCTTCTTCAGATTTAGCGAAGAGCTCTGCAGCACGGTCCGGATTAGCACGTTTCAGAGCATTGTAACGAACTTCTCCGTCAAGGAATGCCTGATAATCTTCTGTAGGCTCTTTAGAGTCTAAGATGAATGCATCCTGTCCTGCTTCTTTGAGAGCCGGATTGTATCTGAAGCAATGCCAGTAACCGCAAGCTACTGCGTTAGCTTCTTCTGTCTGAGCTTTGCTCATACCAACTTTGATACCGTGGTTGATACATGGAGCGTAAGCGATGATCAGTGATGGTCCCGGATATGCTTCAGCTTCTGCGATTGCTTTTACACACTGGTTGTAATCAGCACCCATAGCGATCTGAGCAACATATACATAACCATAGCTCATTGCGATACTTGCAAGGTCTTTCTTCTTCACTTCTTTACCGCCTGCTGCGAACTGAGCGATCGCACCTGTTGGTGTAGCTTTAGAAGACTGTCCACCTGTGTTAGAGTAAACTTCTGTATCGAATACCATGATATTGATATCTTTGCCGGAAGCTAATACATGGTCAACACCACCGAAACCGATGTCGTATGCCCATCCGTCACCACCGAAGATCCACTGGGACTTCTTAGCAAGGAAGTCTTTATCTTTTAAGATTTCCTGAGCTTTTTCACATCCGCAAGCTTCTAATGCAGCAACTAATTTGTCGGTAGCAGCACCGTTTGTAGCTCCAACGGAGAATGTATCTAACCATTCCTGTGCAGCTGCTTTTACATCTTCTTTTTCTGCAACTTCTACTAAAGCTTCTACTTTAGATTTTAATCTGTCACGGATTGCTTTCTGTGCAAGGCTCATACCATAACCAAATTCAGCAGCATCTTCGAATAAGGAGTTAGACCATGCAGGACCCTGTCCCTTCTGATTTACTGTGTATGGTGTAGATGGTGAAGAGTTAGCCCAGATTGAAGAACAACCTGTTGCATTAGCAATGTACATTCTGTCACCGAATAACTGTGTGATTAATTTAGCGTATGGTGTTTCACCACAGCCTGCACAAGCTCCGGAGAACTCAAGTAACGGCTGCTTAAACTGGCTGCCTTTTACTGTAGCTTCTTTAAATTTAGCAATAACATCTTCTTTTTCCGGTAATGTTACTGCATAATCGAAGTATTTCTGAAGACCTGCATTTGCTTCCATGTTTTCCATAGCAATGGCTTTTGCACCCTTCTTGCCCGGACATACATTTACACAAGAGCCACATCCTGTACAGTCAAGTGCTGATACAACGACAGCAAATTTCTTGTCTGCCATACCTGTCATAGGTACTACTGTCATTCCTTCCGGAGCTGCTGCTACTTCTTCTTCTGTCATAGCAACCGGACGGATAACTGCATGAGGACATACATATGCACATCTGTTACACTGGATACAGTTTTCCGGATTCCATACCGGGATATCTACTGCGATACCACGTTTTTCATATGCAGCTGCACCTGAAGGTGTTGTACCATCTACATAATTTTTGAATGCAGATACCGGTAATTTGTTACCTTCCTGAGCGTTAACCGGAATCTGGATATTGTTAACGAAATCAACAACAGCTGAATCACCTTCTACAGATTTTCCTAAGAATTCATCTTCACAGTCTTTCCAGCTTTCCGGAATCTGGATCTCTTTGATCTGTTTTGCACCGGCGTCAATTGCGTCGTAGTTCATCTGAACGACTTTGTCACCCTTCTTGCCGTAAGAAGCTTTTGCAGCTGCTTTCATTAAAGCGTTTGCTTCTTCGCCCGGGATGATGTTAGCCAGTTCAAAGAATGCTGACTGGAGAACTGTATTGATACGTCCGCCTAATCCGATTTCTTTACCGATCTTGATACCATCGATTACGTAGAACTTAATGTTGTGTTCTGCCATGTATCTCTTAGCCTGTCCCGGTAAATGTTTTTCAATACCTTCCATATCCCATGGGCAGTTTAATAAGAATGTACCGCCATCTTTCAGATCCTGTACCATGTTGTATTTACGTACATAAGATGGGTTATGACAAGCAACAAAGTTTGCTTTGGAAATTAAATATGTAGACTTAATCGGATCTTTACCAAATCTTAAGTGGGAAATTGTAACACCACCGGATTTTTTGGAGTCATAATCAAAGTAAGCCTGTGCATACATATCAGTGTTATCACCGATGATCTTGATGGAGTTCTTGTTAGCACCTACTGTACCGTCAGCACCAAGTCCCCAGAATTTACATGCGATTGTTGTTTCCGGAGCACAGGAAATCGGTTCACCAACTTCAAGAGAAAGATTTGTAACGTCATCCACGATACCGATTGTGAATTTCGGTTTTTCTGTATTTTTGAATACAGCAACGATCTGTGCCGGTGTTGTATCTTTGGAGCCTAAGCCGTAACGTCCCATGAATACAGGAACTGCATCGAATTTAGAGCCTTTTAATGCTGCAACAACATCTAACCATAACGGTTCGCCAAGAGCACCCGGCTCTTTTGTTCTGTCTAATACAGTAATCTGTTTAACAGTTTCAGGAATTGCTGCGATTAATGCTTCTGCGCAGAATGGTCTGTAAAGACGAACTTTTACTACACCAACTTTTGCGCCTGCTGCGTTTAAGTATTCAACTGTTTCATCAATTGTTTCACAAGCAGAACCCATTGCAACGATTACATGTTCTGCATCAGCTGCACCGTGGTAGTTGAAGAGCTTGTAATCTGTACCGAGTTTTGCGTTTACTTTATCCATGTATTCCTGTACGATACCCGGCATAGCATCGTAGTATGGGTTACATGCTTCTCTGGCCTGGAAGAAGATATCAGCATTCTGAGCTGAACCTCTTTCACATGGATGATTTGGATTTAATGCATCTCTTCTGTATGCATCAATTGCATCCATATCTACCATATCTTTCAGATCTTCATAGTCCCACATTTCGATCTTCTGGATTTCATGAGATGTTCTGAAACCGTCGAAGAAGTTGATGAATGGGAGACGGCCTTTGATTGCTGCACAGTGAGCAACCGGTGTTAAATCCATAACTTCCTGAACACTTGATTCACAAAGCATTGCAACACCTGTCTGACGACATGCATATACGTCTGAGTGATCTCCGAAGATTGATAATGCATGGCTTGCGATTGCACGAGCTGATACATTGATTACACCTGGAAGTCTCTCACCTGCAAGTTTGTACAGGTTCGGGATCATCAGTAAGAGACCCTGAGATGCTGTAAATGTAGTTGTTAAAGCACCTGCTGCAAGGGATCCGTGTACAGCACCTGCTGCACCTGCTTCGGACTGCATTTCTGTAACCTGTACAGTCTGTCCGAAGATGTTTTCTCTTCCCTGAGTAGCCCATTCGTCTGTAGCTTCAGCCATTACAGATGATGGGGTGATTGGATAGATTGCTGCAACATCTGAATATGCATAAGACACATGTGCTGCTGCATGATTACCATCCATGGTTTTCATTTTTCTAGCCATTGGTTTGTTCCTCCTTATATGAATCATTAAATAAGATTCTAATTCCAAACGCAAGAAAGACACGCAAAGCATGCCACTTTCCGTTTTTTATAACACCTAGTCTACCATAATTCCACCAAACTGTCTATCAATCTACTACTTTTTTTTGCAAATTTTGTGTTTTTTAAACAGTACAAAAGCCGGGAGATTTCTCCCGGCCTCTTCATTTTAATCTTCAAATGATTCTTTGATCTTATCCATAAAACCCTTCTTCTTTGGTTTTACACCCTCACTTTTCAAGCTGTTTCCGCTGACTGCATCAAAGTTTCTCAGTGCTTCCTTTGCCTCATGACTAAGAGTTGTAGGAACCTGAACATTCAATGTAATATAGTGGTCACCTCTTACCGCCTTGTTTCTTAAGGAAGGTACACCTTTTCCTCTTAAGCGCACTCTGGTACCTGTCTGGGTTCCGGCTTTTACATCATATTCCACTTTGCCATCCACAGTATCTACCTGAATGGTTCCACCAAGAGCAGCTACTGCAAAGCTGATGGGCACATTGGAATAAATATCCATATCCTGGCGCTGGAAGGTTGCGTGTCTGGAAACGATCACTTCTACCAGCAGATCTCCTCTTGGACCTCCATTGGTTCCCGGCTCACCCTTCTCTCTGATACGGATGCTCTGACCGTTGTCAATACCTGCCGGAATGGATACCTGGATCTTCTTTTTATTAGAAATGTATCCTGTTCCATAGCAATCCGGACATTTTTCTTTGATGATCTTACCGGTTCCGTTACAGTCCGGGCAGGTCCTCACGCTCTGCATCGTACCGAACATGGTCTGCTGGTTGTAGGTCACCTGACCACGTCCGCCACATTTCGGACAGGTTTCCGGAGAAGTTCCTGCCTTTGCTCCTGTTCCGTGACAGGATGTACAGGTATCCTTTAAAGTAAGCTCCAGTTCCTTTTCACAGCCGAATACCGCTTCTTCAAATGTAATGCGTACACTGGCTCTGACATTGGCTCCCTGCATCGGGCCATTGTTTCCGCGTCTTCTGCCACCGCCGCCAAATAAATCTCCAAAAATATCTCCGAAAATGTCGCCCATATCTGCACTGTTGAAGTCGAATCCGCCAAATCCGCCGTATCCGCCTCCACCGCCGTTTTCAAAGGCTGCATGACCAAACTGATCATACTGCTTTCTCTTTTCAGCATCACTTAAGATTGCATATGCTTCGGAAGCTTCTTTAAACTTCTTTTCCGCTTCTGCATCCCCCGGATTCATATCCGGATGGTATTTTTTGGCAAGCTTTCTATAGGCACTTTTAATCTCAGAATCACTGGCTCCTTTGGATACCCCAAGGACTTCGTAGTAATCACGTTTGGTTTCTGCCATTTCTTTACCTCTCTGTAATACACAGTTTATGGGAGTATTCAAAATACTCCCATTTTCCTGCAAAAATTATACTTTATACTTCTCTGAAGTCACCATCTACGATGTCATCATCCGGTGCCGGACCTGCACCTGCTCCCATATCCGGGCCTGCACCTGCTGCTCCTGCAGCACCCTGTGCCTGTTCATAAACCTTAGCAAAGAGCTTCTGAGCGCTTTCCATCAGTTTTTCTTTTCCGGCTTTTAATGCATCCAGATCTGCATCGGAAATTTCTTCTACATTTGCAGTTCTTTCGATGACAGCCTTTAAGGAAGCAAGATCAGCTTCTACTGCTGCTTTATCGTTAGCATCGATCTTATCGCCAACTTCCTGCATTGCTTTTTCTGTCTGGAATACGATAGCATCCGCATCGTTTCTTGCATCAACTGCTTCTTTACGTTTCTTATCCTGTGCTTCATATTCTGCAGCTTCTTTTACTGCTTTTTCGATATCAGCATCGGACATGTTAGAACCGGCTGTGATTGTAATGTGCTGTTCTTTACCTGTACCAAGGTCTTTTGCAGATACATTTACAATACCGTTAGCATCGATATCAAAGGTTACTTCGATCTGTGGAACACCACGTCTTGCTGGCGGGATTCCGTCCAGACGGAACTGTCCTAAGGATTTGTTGTCTCTTGCGAACTGTCTTTCACCCTGTACGACATTGATATCTACTGCTGTCTGGTTATCAGCTGCTGTAGAGAAGATCTGGCTCTTCTTTGTAGGAATTGTTGTGTTTCTTTCGATCAGTCTTGTAGCAACACCACCCATAGTTTCGATAGAAAGTGACAGTGGAGTTACATCAAGCAGAAGGATTTCACCTGCACCTGCATCTCCGGCTAATTTACCACCCTGGATAGAAGCACCCAGTGCAACACATTCATCCGGGTTCAGTGACTTGCTTGGTTCGTGACCTGTCAGCATTTTAACTTTTTCCTGTACTGCCGGAACACGTGTAGAACCGCCTACCAGTAATACCTTTCCGAGTTCAGAAGCAGAGATACCTGCATCTCTTAATGCATTCTGTACAGGGCCTGCTGTTCTTTCAACAAGGTCATGTGTTAATTCATCAAATTTTGCTCTTGTAAGGTTCATATCCAGGTGAAGTGGACCGGAAGCATTCATACTGATGAATGGTAAGTTAATGTTGGTTGTTGTAGCAGAAGATAATTCTTTTTTCGCTTTTTCAGCTGCTTCTTTTACACGCTGAAGAGCCATCTTATCTGCTGATAAGTCTACTCCGTTGTTTGCTTTGAAGTCTGCAACGATATAATCTACGATCTTCTGGTCGAAGTCATCACCACCCAGTCTGTTATCACCGGCTGTTGCAAGTACTTCAATAACGCCATCACCGATTTCGATGATAGAAACATCGAAGGTACCGCCACCTAAGTCGTAAACCATGATCTTCTGTTCATGTTCGTTGTCAAGACCGTAAGCTAATGCTGCTGCTGTCGGCTCGTTGATGATACGTTTTACATCAAGTCCTGCGATACGTCCCGCATCTTTTGTTGCCTGTCTCTGAGCATCGTTGAAGTAAGCAGGTACTGTGATAACAGCTTCTGTTACTTTTTCTCCTAAATGGTTTTCAGCATCTGCTTTCAATTTCTGTAAGATCATTGCTGAGATTTCCTGTGGAGAATATTTCTTGTCATCAATGGCTACCTTGTAATCTGTACCCATATGTCTCTTAATAGAAGAGATTGTCTTGTCAGCGTTTGTAACTGCCTGACGTTTTGCAGGTTCACCAACTAATCTTTCACCTGTTTTTGTAAATGCAACAACGGATGGTGTAGTTCTTGCACCTTCTGTGTTAGCGATAACGATTGGTTTTCCACCTTCCATAACTGCTACACATGAGTTTGTTGTTCCTAAGTCAATACCAATAATTTTTCCCATAACTTAAGTCCTCCTGTTACTCTAAGTCGTTATTGTTTTCTATACTGTAAATAAGATTATATGCATTAGTTCGCTACTTTTACCATACTGTAGCGGATCACATTATCTTTGTAGATGTATCCCTTCTGGAATTCTTCTACGACTGTGCTTTCTTCGATTGCTTCATCCTCCACATGCATCACTGCATTATGGAAATTTGGGTCGAAAGGTTTGTTCAATGCTTCGATCGGTGTAACACCGAGTCCTTCCAAAGCGGTCATAAGCTGCTTGTAGATCATTTCCATACCGCTTGCCACCGGACTTTCTTTTTCTTCCTCCGGAATGGATGCCAGACCTCTTTCAAAGTTATCTACGATCGGAAGCATTTTTTCAATAACATCTCTGGCTCCGAATTCGTACATTCTGGATTTTTCCTTTTCTGTACGGTTACGGAAGTTTTCAAACTCAGCCAGCTGACGTTTTACTCTGTCTTCCAATTCCTCGATTCTTGCATCTTTTTTGTCCTTCTTATCCTTTTTCTTACCGAAGAACCCTTTCTTTTCATCAGTTTCTTCTGTGTCGCCTTCCGGTTTTTCTTCAGTCTCTGCTGTTTCTTCTGTTTCTGCTGTCGCTTCTACAGCTTCTTCATTTTCTGCTTCCGCTGTTTCATTGCCAGCCTCTTCTACTTCTTCTAATTCCTTTTCAAGTTCCTGATTGTTTTCCACGCCCATTCACGCCTTTCTATTCCTTCTTTTTATAGATTTCATCCAACTGGTCCATCAACTGATTCAGTGTACGAAGCACATGCTCATAATCCATACGCTTCGGTCCGATAATACCTATAGTGCTCTGAAGTCCCTCACCTAATTCATAGGTTGCTGTTACCACGCTGCAGTCCTTCATCGTCTGAATCGGTGTTTCCTGTCCGATGTAAACCTGAATTCCTCTGTTTTCACTGTGCTCCAGCGTTTCATTCACAAGTCCTGTCAATTCCTGTTTTTCTTCCAGAGTGTTGATCAGTTCACTTGCCTTTCCCTTGTCTGCCAATTCCGGATATTTGAAAATGTTTGTTGTACCACTGGTATAAATTTCAGTTTCCGGTTTTGAATGAATGGCCTCTGCCACTGCATCGATGATCTCTCCTACCAGCTCTCCATGGGCTCCTGCCTGATTTTTCAGGTTGGTGATCATTTGAAGATTGATTTCTTCAATACTCAGACCGTTGAGCATAGTATTCAGCAGAAGATTTAATTTCAAAATCGTCTCATCATCAATCGGTTCATTCAGATTCAGCAGTTTATTACGAACCACATTGCCCTCGATAACGATTACCGCAAGCAACTGGGTTTCGTCAACCTTCGACAGCTGCAGGAATTTTACTTTCTTCCTGTGGATCTTTGGTGCGGATATCATGGTTGCGTAGTTGGTATTGCTTGCCAGTACCTTTACCACCTGCTTTAACACCTGTTCCACCTTGTCTGTCCGCTCGATCATCATCTGTTTGACTTCGCGAATCTCTTCATCCTTTTCCTGCATCATCTGATCTACATAAAGTCGGTAGCCTTTATCGGAAGGAATCCTTCCTGCGGAAGTGTGGGGCTGTACAATGTATCCCATCTCTTCCAGATCAGCCATTTCATTTCGAATGGTAGCCGAACTCAAGCTTAAATCCGTGTACTTGGAAATCGTTCTGGAACCTACCGGTTCTCCGGTCTCCAAATAGTTTTGGATGATCGCTTTTAAAATTTTCATTTTTCTCTCATCCAATTGCATTGGCCCGCCTCCCTTTCGGTTTGTTCTGTTAGCACTCAATTTACTGGAGTGCTAATATTTACATTACCTAATGTAGCACTGACCCTTTATATTGTCAAGTGTGTTTATATTTTTTTAAGAAAGTTATTTTTGAAATATTTTTTCATAAGAAACAGCCGGGAAGTCCCGGCTGTTTCTTAAATCTCTGTGAACGTGTATTTTTGAATGATGCCTGATGTTTCTACGATATAGCGGACACTGCCGTCAGCTAAATCTTCACGCTCCATCACAAGCTCTTTGTCCTTATGTTTGGTGCGGATGTAATCCTCATAGGCACCCTCGGGGATTTCAATTTCTTCTATAAAAATATCCCTCATCTGATTTCTGGCACATTCATTTAAGATCTCGTGCACAACCTCATACTCTTTCATCCTTCCTCCTATTCCTCCAACTGTTTCTTTAAATATCTTCCTACCACGTTGGAAAAGTTTGAAATATTTTTGATATAGGCAAAATCCTTGCCAAATATTTTTCGCTCAGCGGATAAGTCCTGTTCTTCTCCCATAAAAACTCCCAGCACAGCAATACCTAAGCTTCTTGCCCGGCGTACCTCCATGGCAGTATCTTTGATGGCATAGTCCCCGGTATATAAGGGTGCCTCCGGGGCGTTGGGGCGGTTTACATTCTGATCATTTGGCCGTCCGTCACTTAAAATGATCAATACCTTATTAGGCTCTTCTCTCTTCATCAGACTCTCCGCAGCCATCCTGACAGCTAACCCATCACGGTTGTTGGAAGAACCCCGAAACTCAAACAGATTCCAGTCCTTGTCCTCCCCATCCTCATAATCACGAAACCTGTGTAAAATCGTATAATCCCAGAAGGTGCAAAAGCTCATAGCCCTATGGGGGATTCCCACACGGGATAAAGCATTGGATACCACAAAGCTTTGCAGTGCCACATAGTTTTGACGTTTCTGTTGAGAACCGGAGGCATCAATGAGAAGCTCTACTACAAATTCTTCATTCTGTTTTTTTGTTTCCTTATCAAATACCTGATACTCTTTTGTCCGTCCGACCTTCCAAAGCCTCTCCGGGCGGAGCACACCATACTGGGCCGGGACATATTCTTTTTCACTGCGTGCACGCAATGCTCTGGTTAAGGTGGCTTCCAGAATTTCAATGTTTCTTCTGGTCACATTGGCATTCTGCCGGTAGGTATTCAGATTCAGTTCTCTGGAACGCTGCACCAATACATAGGTATTGTTTACTGCTACCGGATTTTTAAGTATCCCTTCCGTCATATAAATGGTACACCCTTTATGGGCTCCATAGCAAAGCTGCCGGTTGATCTGCTTTTGTTCCAGCTCTGTCAGATAGCTTTTGCCGTAGTTCCATTCAATATAGGAGTGCATTTTCTCCAGAGCCTTGTCATTTAAAATGATCCGCCCTGCCCCGGAGCGTTTCTTTTCTTTATTTTCTTCGGAAAGCTCCGTCATGTTTTCTACGACCTGGTTTTTCATCTGCTCCAGCATATTTTCATAGACTTCTTCCGAGAGAAAATCCTTCCAGTCAAATTCCTGAAGCTCTTCCAGGGTAACAGAAAGGATCTTTTCCAGGTCTCCGTGGCGTTTTTCAAAATCCTCGTCCACATAAGTGTTGTAAAGCCAATCTGTCACACGGATAATATCCATGGTATCATTTGTATTTTTCAGGCTCTGCAATTCAAGAAGTGCCTCCCTAAGACGGCTCTCTGTCCGGTAGGAAGGATCCATTTCCCGGCGGATCATAGAAAATCGAAGCTTTCCCAGTTTTCCATCTGCCTGCATGCCGGCAAAATCTTTTTCAAGGATCTCCTCATAGGCACGCTTCCTGATATTTCTTACGCCCTGACGCTCTGCACTGATTTTTTCTGCACATGCCATATCAATACAAAGACCGGAAGCCTTCATAAGCCCCACTTCATCCGCACCGTAATACAGCTTTTTTACCAGATACATGCTATATTCATCCATGGAAAAATATTTTGCCATGGCTCCCTGTTTGATGGCATCATACAGCGCACTGTATTTGGAATGTAAAAATGCCTCCGGGTTTAGTTTCACATCCAGTGCATAATCACCGCTGACTGTCCAAAGCAGATTTTTCATTCTATTTTCTATTTCAAACAAATCTCTTGCTTCTTCCATTTAAAACACATCTTCCCTTGTCCAGTCTTC
The DNA here is from genome assembly GCA_945786935.1 of uncultured Lachnoclostridium sp. Classification (GTDB taxonomy): domain Bacteria; phylum Bacillota; class Clostridia; order Lachnospirales; family Lachnospiraceae; genus HGM12587. The sequence continues at coordinate 23,641 of CALZFY010000007.1, read as the reverse complement.
CGGAATCCGGGTCATCACAATGTCTTCCACGATTTCTCTCTCAAAAATATCAAAGCTTTTATTGGTGATTCCCATGTTGACTGCCGCAGTGGGCTTTAAACCTGTCCGGATTGTCTTTAACGCTCCGATCAGTCCCCGGATATCCACAGATTTTGTGGAGATTTCACTGTGTTCGGCCTTCAGCTGTAAGTCAAGAAACAATCCCGCAAATTGATCCAGGGCTTTTTCTTTTGCCTCCGGAAAATAGGTCTTTAAGATCAGCATGATGGTTTCACGATCCTGATTTGGCATATTGATGACCATAAACCGGGATACCAATGCTTCATTTAATTCTTTGGTGCCTGCGTAGCCATAGTTCATGGTTCCGATAAAGCGGGTAGCAGGATGAAGTTCTATACGCTCATAGCCCGGGATATCAATGATTCCACGGTAGTCCAGTGCTGCATGAAGCACCGACACTGCATCATTTTTTGCCATATTGATCTCATCAAACACACCAAAACCGCCGTTTTCTGCACAAAGTGTTACCATCCCTTTGCGCAAACACACCTCATTATTGATAAAGGTGTCTGTTCCAATGAGTGCGGCACTGTCTACATTGACATGGAATGAAATATTATAGGAAGGTCTTCCAAAAATGTACGCAAGATTTTCCGCCAGAATATTTTTTCCTGTGGCCTTCCCGCCGGAAAGGAGCAGATTTTCTCCCTTTAGTAGTGCCGCGATGGCCATCTCCAGTATTTCCTTTCCGTAGAAAGGAATTGGCGGCTTTGTAATACGCTCTTTGAGATTCCCCTCCAATGGATATTGTTTTCTAAAGTTTTCTACATCTATGATCAAGCTTTCGCTTACATTCTGTTGTCTTAAAAAATCTAAATTCATGTGTGCTCCCCTAAGTTTCCTGTTTTTAGGAATTCCGTTTTAGTTCTTTCCATCGTGGCATAAGATACTTTCTCCCAGTAAATTAATATCTTCTGTCAGTAAAGCTTTGAATACATATGGTATATGTGCTTTTCTGTTAGGTGCTTTGCTGTATACTGCATAATGTTCGTAATATTCTGCAGCATACTCTGCAATTGACCTTGCCAAAAGCAATCTCGCCTCTGTTTCTGTGGCAGCATTTTCAATTAAATCCATTTCATTTAATGATAATGTTATGGAAGCATCGTCTTCCACAAAATGTTCCTCAGTAAATTGATATGCATTCAAAATATCTGCCATTGTCTGAACATCTGATAACCAGATTTTATCCCTGGTTCGTTTTATCAGAATCGGGCGCTCTCTTATTACACCGTCTACTACACTGCTCCACTCTTTTCTTACCTCTGTAGCATTGATTGTCATCATTTTCCTTCACCCCCTTCTATGTATATTCAGAATATCAAAAAACGCACACATTTTCAATTATGTACGTTTTGTTTTCAGTATCTGTATCCCTACTCTACAAGGAATTCTGCCAGCACGGAATTGCTCACATCGATTCCAAGCTCCGTCAGGCGAATCATTTTTCCATCTTTTTCAAGCACCCCCTGTTTCACCAGCTTTTCCACAGTATCTTCATAAAAGGGTCTGTAGGGTGTCCAGTCCACACCCTTCATTTTCCGAAGCCCAAGAAAGAAGTATTCCTCCATAGCATTGACATCACTTAGAATTTCCTGCTCTCCCGAAAAATTCCCCTTTAAATATTTTTCCAGGGAGCTTTGGTTACTCTTTCGTACATTTCCAAGAAGGGAAGCTGCCCCAAGGCCAAGACCAAGATAGTCTGTTCGCTCCCAGTAGGAGAGATTATGCCTGCATTCGTAACCGGGTTTTGCATAGTTCGAGATCTCATACCGCTCATAGCCTTTGGATGAAAGATATGCCTTCGTTTCATAATACATGGTGCGCTCTTCTTCCTCTGAGGGAAGAAGTTCCGGGTGATCTGCATAGGCATCATAAAACAAAGTTCCCTCTTCTATAATCAGGCTGTAGGCGGAAATATGCTCCGGATTGAGAGCCGTCACCTTTTCCATGGTCCTTTTCCAGCTATCCACAGTCTGCCCCGGAAGTGCAGACATTAAATCCACATTGATATTGGAAAATCCACAGCTTCTTGCAAGGTAAAAATTATCTGTAAACTCTTCCCAGGTATGGATCCTGCCAAGTTTCTTTAGTTCCTCATCATCCGCTGACTGCAGACCAAAACTGAGACGGTTGATTCCAGCCTTCTTCCATAGAAGGATTTTTTCCTTTGTTACCGTCCCCGGATTTGCTTCCAGAGAGATTTCCGCATCCCCTGAAATATTCCCATACTTTTTCAGACTTTCCATGATCTGTACAATGTATTTTGCATCCAGAATACTCGGTGTACCCCCACCGAAAAATATGGTTTCTGTCCTCCTTTGACCTAACAGATCAGCATATTGTTCAATTTCTTCCAGCAGTTTTTCAACATATTCCTTTTTTGTCCCCTCATCTGTCGGACCCGATAAAAAATCGCAATATCCGCATTTGCGAACACAAAAGGGAATGTGAATATAGATTCCTAATGGCTTCATAATCTTCTCATTTCTTATCATTTTCTTAATATTTGTATTTTACCACAAATTCATTGGATTTCATAAGAAATATCTGATACACTGTTTTTTAGCAAAACTAACGTAAAGGAGAGCTCCCATGAAACAAGATCAACGGGATCGTTCCGTTCGAAAAAAATCCAAGGTGCCTACAAAAAGGTCAAAAAATAAACAGCAATTTCTTAAGCTTCTCATCAGTTTTACAGTTGTTGCATTTTTCCTGGGATTGCTTCTGGGATTTTTCATTGGCTCCAAAAAGGATCCTACCATAGATTTCGTCATGTCTCCTGCTACCACAGAAGGAACCAATGTTCAAAAATCGGAAAAATCAAAAAAAATAGAAAAAAATCTCCCATGGAATCTTACCCTGGTAAACAAGGACAACCCTCTGCCGAAAACCTTCGTACCGGAATCACTGGCAGATGCAGATAACGGCTATGAAGCTGACAGCCGCATTACAGATGCCTTAAAAAAAATGATCGCAGATGCACGTTCCACGGAAAACGTACGGATCATTGCACTTTCCGCCTATCGCGATTACGAATATCAAAAAGAGTTGTTTGATGACAAGGTACAGCGCCTTCAGCAGGAAAAAGGCTACTCCGTAACCAAAGCCCGGGAGGAAGCTGCCACAGTGGTTGCTTATCCCGGTACCAGTGAGCACCAGCTTGGACTGGCTCTCGACCTGGTGGATGCAAGACACGTAAAGCTGGACGAGTCCCAGGAAAATACCGCAGCCTACAAATGGCTTTACAAGCATTGTGCGGAATACGGCTTTATCGTACGCTACCCAAACGGCAAGACCGATATTACCGGTATTATCTATGAGCCATGGCATTTTCGCTATGTTGGGGAAGAAGCTGCCAAGATCATTATGGAAAAGGGTATTACCCTGGAAGAATATATAGAGGAATATTACACTGAATCGTAACAATTGTTTAAGGCGAGAGGAGATATGCCCATGAGTGATAAACCATTCGATCAGGAATATTTAGATCATGATATTGAAGATTTTAATAAAAATATCATGGCTAAAATCAAAGAATATAATGAACTAAACGAACTGGCAATATATAGAATGCAGTTGTCACGTTATCAGAAATACGCCGATACCTACAGCCACCCACTGCTGTCATTCAAAGACTATCTTTATCTTGTAAATCAGTTGGGAGATTTCAACAAACATCATCTTTACGTAATTCAGGAATATCTTGATCAGCCTGCACTTACTTTGGAAGAATTGTTTAAAGAACTTGAGGCTAAACATCATGTTCCCTATTTAAGCGATGCGGAGTACTATACCAACCAGTTAGAAATGTTCGGCATCTTATCGAAAGACCCTACTACAGGTCATGCGAACATTCATTTGAATATTACAAAAGACGAAGTTAACAAATTTTTTGATAATTACATGGACAAAATCAACAGCTATCAGTATGACCCTGCTCTTGTAGATGAGGCATACGAAAAAATGAAATACCGCGAATAACACTCTGGGGAGAGGAACACAGCCATAGGAAACCGGCTTTGTTTCTCTCCCCTGTTCACGTTAAACAGCCCCCATCAGGGCATAAATCACAGTTCCGACAACACCGCTTCCCAAAATAATGAGAACAGCACTTGTTTTATACTTTCTTAAAATCCACAGGGCTACCACAAAAATCCCTGCTTCCACAAGCCTGAGATTACTCAAAACCACATCCTGTAGCTCTGACTGAAACAATCCCAGCATAAGTATAGAAGCTCCTGCGGAGCCGATCAATGCCACCACTGCAGGTCTTAAGGCACCTAAAACAACCTGTACCCCACTGACTGTACGGTATTTATAGTAGAAATGTGCCAGGGTCAGGCAGATACAAAAGGAAGGTATAATGCACCCGATGGTGCAGAGTAGTACACCCGGAATTCCGGACAGCCGCATTCCCACAAAGGTTGCAGAATTAATAGAAATAGGACCCGGCGTCATCTCTGCCACCGTGATCAGGTCAGAAAACTCCTCCATGGTCATGAGTCCGTGAATGTTCACAATCTGCTCCTGAATCAGCGGAATGGCAGCATAGCCTCCACCTACACTAAAGAGCCCAACCCAAATGAATGCAAAGAACAATTTCAACAGCAACATGTTACACTGCCCCCTTTTTCTTTTTATAAAGACTGACTGCCAGATCTGCCAGTCCGATTCCCAAACAGGTAAAGATAATGACCATGGCACTGACATCCAGAAAATAGGTAGCGATAAACGCAATGACCATCATGGCAATATACAGCACTCTTCTCGTTTTCAAAACATTCCCGGCCAGATTGATCACCACGTCGAAAATGACTGCGGCAACTCCGGCTCTCATGACCTGCAGTGCCACGGCAATGTATGGATTACTTCGAAACTGCTCATAAAACAATGATATGATTGAGATGATGATCATTGGAGGCAGAATCGTTCCTAAAATAGCAGTCAGGGAACCCAAAACTCCTGCCATGCGGTAACCGATGATCACGGAGGCATTGACCGGCAACGGTCCCGGTGCCGACTGGGTAATGGCGGTAACATCCAGCATCTCATCCTCCTCAAGCCATTTTAGTTCCTCTACAAATTTCTTTTTCATCAGGGACACAATGACAAAGCCCCCGCCAAAGGTGCATGCACTGAGCATAAACATAGAACGAAACAGTGTCCCAAGCTTGCTGTAATCTTTTTTTATCATAAACTTATGCCTTCTTTACTTTTTAGTAACCGGAGGGTAGATGCTTACCCACCTCGGATACAATTTCATAAAATAGATTATTTGTATAAATCACACGTTTTATACAATGATCGAAACATAACAACATGACCGACAACCATAGGCTGCCGGTCAATTTCTTAATTTTCATCCAGTTTTAATACACTCATAAATGCCTGCTGCGGAATTTCTACATTTCCGATCTGGCGCATTCTCTTTTTACCTTCCTTCTGTTTTTCCAGAAGCTTTCTCTTACGGGTAATATCACCGCCATAGCATTTTGCCAGCACGTCCTTACGCATGGCTTTGACTGTTTCTCTGGCAATGATCTTTCCACCAACCGCTGCCTGGATCGGGATCTCAAACAGGTGTCTTGGAATCTCTTCCTTTAATTTCTCACACATTTTCCGTCCTCTTTCGTAGGCTGAATCCTTGTGTACGATAAAGGAAAGCGCATCCACCTCTTCTTTGTTAACCAGAATATCCAGCTTCACAAGCTCTGACTGCACATATCCCTTCAGGTCATAGTCAAAGGACGCATAACCTCTGGAGCGGGACTTTAAAGCATCAAAGAAATCGTAAATGATCTCATTGAGCGGCAATTCATACTTGAGAAGAGCACGGCTTGTCTCCATATACTCCATACCCAGGTAAACGCCTCGCCTTTCCTGGCAAAGCTCCATAATGGAACCGATAAATTCTGTCGTTACCATGATCTCCGCCGTTACCATCGGTTCTTCCATATATTCAATCTCTGATGGATCCGGTAAATTGGACGGATTGGTCAGTTCGATGAGTGTTCCGTCTGTCTTCTTTACATGATAAATAACACCCGGTGCAGTTGTCACAAGGTCCAGATTATATTCTCTCTCCAGACGTTCCTGAATGATCTCCAAATGAAGAAGTCCTAAGAAGCCACAGCGGAATCCAAAGCCCAGTGCAAGAGAGGTCTCCGGCTCAAACTGCAGTGCTGCATCGTTTAACTGAAGCTTTTCCAATGCATCCCTTAAATCCGGATATTTTGCACCGTCTGCCGGATACATACCGCAGTAAACCATGGGAAGTACTTTTTTGTAGCCCGGTAACGGCTGTGCACAGGGATTGTCTCTGTTGGTTACCGTATCACCTACACGAGTATCCTTCACATTCTTTATGCTGGCAGTGATATAACCTACCATTCCTGCGGAAAGCTCGTCACAGGGGATGAACTGCCCTGCACCAAAATATCCTACTTCCACCACGTCTGCCGTGGCACCTGTGGCCATCATCTTAATGGGGGTTCCCTTTCTGACCGTACCTTCCTTGATACGGCAGAAAATGATAACACCTTTGTAGGAATCATATAAAGAGTCAAAAATCAGAGCCTGAAGAGGAGCATTTGGATCACCCGTCGGTGCAGGAATTTTCTGAACCACAGCCTCTAATACCTGTTCAATGTTTAATCCTGTTTTTGCGGAAATCTGCGGTGCATCCTGTGCTTCCAGCCCGATGACATCTTCGATCTCGTCAATGACACGCTGAGGTTCTGCACTTGGAAGGTCAATCTTATTGATCACAGGAAATACATCCAGATCGTGATCCAGAGCAAGATATACATTGGCCAATGTCTGAGCCTCTATTCCCTGAGCAGCATCTACTACCAGAATTGCTCCATCGCAAGCCGCCAGTGCTCTGGAAACCTCATAGTTAAAGTCTACATGTCCCGGCGTATCAATGAGATTGAAAATATATTCCTCTCCGTCCTCTGCTTTATAGACAGTACGCACTGTCTGGGCTTTAATGGTAATTCCACGTTCTCTTTCAAGGTCCATATTGTCAAGGACCTGTTCCTGCATCTCACGACTGGTTAAAAGACCTGTTTTTTCAATCAAACGATCTGCCAGTGTGGATTTTCCATGATCTATATGTGCAATGATACAAAAATTTCTGATTTTACTCTGATCTATCTTTGCCATTCAACTTCCTCCTAAGTACCCATACTTGTTGCTTAGTATAGCACATCGCTAAGAACCCGTGCAAGCACTTCCATGGCGTTTCGCATTTCTTCCACCGTATTGGTCTGAGCGCCTGCTTCGATAAGCATAGCCCCCGGATGCAGGTGAAGGTTAAATCTTAAGCTCTTTAAATATACCTTTCTGGCAAAGCCCGGCACCAGACTGTCGCTTGCCAGTTTCATCTGCAGGGTCAAAGCCAGATTATTTTCTATGTAAGGGTTTGGAAGATAACTGATGGAACCGTTTTTTGCCGAGTAACTCATACCGTTAAAAAACATGATCTGAGCAGTGGGCTTTCCGTCAATTTCCTTTACCAGGTGAACATTTTCTCCCACTCCATCTCTGTGAAGGTCAATGACGATCTGAATGTCCGGATTTTCTTCAAGAATTTTGGAAATTACCGGTTCTGCTCTCGTATAAGCCTTATTTCTGTCAATCTCTCCGTCTTTCATGTCAAAGATTTCCTTATGATGAAGGACGGAAAATCCCTGCTGCTGCAATAGTGTGGTCAGATAGGAGCCCATACCCACAATGGTGGTACTTTCATCTCCGGGCACACTGTCTGCAAAGGCTTCCTGAGAATGGGTATGATAAATCAGAATCTGCGGTCCCTTCGTGTCCTTGTCGACATGAAAGTCATACGACACCAGTTGATCCACATTGAGCTGCCCGGATGTGATCCTGGTGCTGCTGTCCACATTATAAAGCCTGCTCATCAAAAACTCGTAATCCTGAAGCTGCTCCTTACTGTAGGCAACCTCCAGTACCTCCTCAGGCTGCTTTGCCTGACTGGTCTCTTCCTCCTCCAGCAATGTTTCAAAGGACAACTGATTTTCTTCTCCCATCTGTTCCCGGAAAGCTTCTGACCAGGGAACACCTGCAATGCTGCCACTTCCCTCTGTTTCCAGAACTGTTTCCTCTTTGGGTGTCACAGGCAGATTTTCCCCTCCCCACGTGGCCATTTCCATTAAATTAGGAAACATAAATTCCACAGCAAGCCTGGTGATGGAAATGCGTTTGCAGATGCATAAAACCAGCAGCAAAGCCACAGCATACATTGCAATTTTTCCCATTCTCCTCATGATACACTCCCACCAACCAGCTTTCTTTGTTACTGTTCGCTCCGTTCCAGTAAAAGGCAAAAATCCATGCAGAATTTGCTTCGCAAATGGATTTTTTTCTAAACAGTTGCCTTCTAATTAGTATATGCTGCATCCAAAGGTCATATTCAGTGCCTCTGAGATGGTATAGCTTAGATTTTTCACAGTTTCATCAATATTTTTGGGAGTTACAAACATTCCTGCAATACCTCCGGGGATTTTATCCACATCCTGACAGACGTCATAGACAATTGTCGCGGCATCTACGACCGTGGGTACACCGATCGCGATGACCGGCACCCCCAAGGATTCCTCATTGAGTCCTTTTCTGTGATTTCCCACACCGGATCCCGGATTGATCCCGGTGTCAGACAGCTGAATGGTTCGTCCCAGCCGGCGAATGCTTCTGGCCGCCAATGCATCGATGGCAATAATTAGCTGTGGCTTCGTCTCCTCCAGAACACCCCTGATGATCTCCAGCGTTTCCATCCCTGTCTGTGCCATGACCCCCGGCACAATTCCACTGATGGATGCCACTTTTTTATCCGGAAATGCATATTCTCCATATTCCCTTAGGATATGACGGGTGATATATAAATTTCCCACCACCTCCGGACCCAGAGCATCCGGTGTTACCTCCCGGTTTCCAAGACCCACCACCAAAACAGACTCTGTCTCTTCCCTGATCAGTTTTTTCAGCTGTTCTGACAGCACCCTGGAAATTTCCCGATGGCTTCCCTCATCCGGAACCAAAAGCTCCGGTGCTTCTATCGTCAGATAAGTGCCTATTGGTTTTCCCAGGGATTTTGCCCCGTTTTCCGTTTCAATCCTTACGCTGGTAATGGTCACATTTCCATTTTCGTTTCTATATTCTTCCACCACTACACCGCGAAGCTCTTCCTGATCCGCCTCACAGCGTTCCCGGAGTTCCAGTGCCAAATCTGTCCTGATAGGAAAATGTTCCATACTTCTTTGCTCCTTCCATTTTCTGTTCCTATTTTTCCACAAAAAAACAGTTTTATGTATTGACAGAATGCATGGAGTCATTTATTATAACTAGGTACGTTTTAGGTCGGAAACCGTGTCTCACCGAATAAAAACGAAATAATTAAACGATTCAAATAGAAATCACATTACATTATTTGGAGGAAAATCATTATGGCAAACATTAAATCCGCAAAAAAGAGAGTTTTAGTAGCTGAAAGAAACGCTATGAGAAATAAGTCTATCAAATCTGAAGTTAAGACAGCTGTTAAAAAAGTTGATGCAGCTATCGCAGCTAAAGATGTTGAAGCAGCAAAAGCAGCTTACAAAGCAGCAGTATCCGTTATGGACAGCGCAGCTTCTAAGGGTGTATACCACAAAAAGACTGTTTCCAGAAAGGCTTCTCGTTTACAGAAAGCAATCAACGGTTTAGCATAATATTTTATTTAGAATTTAAAAAGACGTATCTGATCCCGTCAGTCAGATACGTCTTTTTTATTTTAGTTACACAGAAACTTCGTTTCCATAAAGTACAACCTATCGTCTGGAATATTTTAGGATGATCAATTCTACGGACAGGCGGTCATTTATAGCCCCTGTCTTCACTGCCTCTTCTGCGTCTACACATTCTTCCACTGCCTGTCGAAGCTCTTCTTCTGAAAAGCTTTTGGCCTGTGCCTGATATTTTTTCATGGCAAAAGGCATGATTCCTGCCTGTTTTGCAATCTCCGAGGATGCTACACTCTCCTTTGCCAGGAGTTTTAACTGGTAAAGCTGATGAAACTGCCTTGCAATCAAAAACAGAATTCTCATAGGCGGCTCCTTCAGGGATAACAAATCTTCATACAGTTCCAATGCTTTTTTGTGATTTCCTTCTGCAATGGCATTGATCATATCGAAAATTTTATTGGTCGTCTGGGCTACACATACCTGTTCCACATCTTCGGAGGTAATGACTTCTTTTCCTTCTGTGAAGGAAATCAGTTTATCCAGTTCATTTTTGATCGTCTGCATGTCGCTTCCGGTCTTGGTAAGAAACAGCTGCAGAGTCTCTTTCGTAATGCTTTTTCCTTCTTTCTTCAGCATCCCTAAGATCCACTTTACCAGCGTGTCTTCCTTCTGAATGCCAAACTCTACAACTCTCCCGTATTTTTTTACTTCTTTATACAAACGGCTCCTTTTATCGATCTCAGTTTCTACAAAGATCAGACAGGTGCTTTCGGGAATGCTGCTTACATAGTCAGCCAGTTCATCGCATTTATTCTTAAAAAAACCGCTGTTTTCAATCATTAAGACTCTTCGTTCTGCAAAAAACGGCAGGGTCTCTGCCATGTCGATGACAGCTCTTGGATTCACATCTTTTCCCTCATAGTAGGAATAATTCATGGTATCCCCTTCGTCAGTCATGGCATCCTTAAGGCGCTTCTTATACTGATTACGAAGATAGGCTTCCTCTCCGCAAAGAAGATATACACTCTTAAAAGTTTGCTGTTTCAGGTCATTAAGCAGCTGTTCCATAGGGTTACTCCTTTATGTGCTTTCGTCTTACCCCAGTATATCCTAAAGCCACCACATTTTCAAGAAAGAGCGGTTACCTTCCATAAGTCAGCGTATAAGTGTGCCCATCACTTTCCAGCATCAGTGCCCCGTGCTCCAGAGTCGTTTCAATATGACTGCCGATGATATTTAAGCGTTCTAAAAGCTCCGGGTTCGGATGTCCATAGTTGTTTTTTCCGACAGAAATAAGACTTAAGTTTGGTCGAAGAACCTTCAGAAACTCTTCGCTGCCGGAATATTTGGAACCATGATGGGATACCTTCCAGACATCTACTGAATCAGCTAGTCCATCTTTTAAAAGATTCTGTTCTCCTTCAAAACCAAGATCCCCGGTCAATAGCATAGAAAATTCCTCATAGAACACGGAAAGTACGGTTGAAATATCATTTTTATCTATACAATAACTGTTTTTTGCGGGGTATTTGCACTCTATGGAAAAATTATCACCACGGATTACATCTCCCGTGCCAATGGTTCCCACCATAATCCCCTTTTCTTCTGCCAGCTCCCATAGTTCCATGTAGAGCCCTTCAGGATTTTCTATGGAAGGAAACAGTAAGGTTCCAATGGGAATTTCCTCCAGGGTTCCGGATAATTCCATGATTTCCATAAGACCGCTGATATGGTCCCGGTCTGCATGAGTGATGATCCAGTAATCGATTTTTCCCACACCTTCATATTTCAGATAGGGAAGAATCCGATACGCTCCTACATTTTTTACACCACTGCTGCCTCCGTCGATCATACAGGTGACAGCTCCCGGAAACCGCAGGAATAATCCGTCTCCCTGCCCTACATCCAGCATTGTAAATTCCAGGCCGCTTCGAAATCTCAAGGTCACCAGAAGCAGGGCTATGGGCAGAAACAATCCATAAATTTTGCGTCTTGCATACCATAAACCTGCCAGACTAAACAAAAGCAGAGCATAGTACGCTATCAGCTGCCAGGGTGCCTCCTGTCCAAGCCTTACCACAGCAGATGGAAAACCCATGATCCGGCTTCCTAAAAAATCGTAAAAGGACAGTACCAGATGTGCCGGAATGCCAAGAATTTTTCCAAACCCGGCTCTGAAGCACCCTGCAAACAGGCCGCTTGCACCGGAAATCATGACAACAGGCATGCATGGAATTACGATAAAATTTAAAAGAATAGAATACAATGGATACTCATAGAAAAAGTGAACAGTCAAAGGATAGGTCACGAGACTCAAAGAAATGCTAAAAAGAATTGTTTTAGAGACTTTTCTTTTGGGTTTTATGACGGATTCCAGCACCGGATATACGAAACAGATTCCAAGAACTGCTCCAAAGGACAGTAAAAATCCTGCCTGCCTTGCCAGCAGTGGACTTTTCATGAGTAAGATCATTGCCGCAAGGCTCATGGCACTTGCCATATCGTAAGCTCTCCCCAGAATATCTGCAAAAATCATCACAAGAAACATACAGACTGCTCTTACCGTAGACACTCCAAATCCCGTAAGCATTCCATAGAAAAGAAGCAAAGCACCACTTGGAAGTCCGGCTTCCAGAAAAGTAAGTCCCACTTTTCTGAAGAATCGATACATGGAAATCCCAATCAGGGATATGTGAAGTCCTGAAATTGCCAATAGGTGGGAGATGCCATTTTTCTGATAGAGCAGCTGATCTTCTTCTCTTAAGGAGGACTTATCTCCCAGAAGTATGGCCTTTAAGATACCTCCATCACGCTCCTCATATAGAATCATCAGTTTTTCTGCCAGATATTCCCGAATACATGTAAGATATTCCCGGTAGGATACGTTTCCTTCCACGTCTAATACTTCATCTGTCTGAAAGGTATAAAGAATACCCTGACTTTGATAAAACATTGACGCATCAAACTGTCCCGGATTATCTGCCTTATTTAATTGATAAATGGTTCCATAAAGTGAAAGTTCGCATCCGATTGGATAAGAAACGCCTTTCTGTATGTAGGCTAACATAGAAAATGTAGAATCTGACTGCTCACACAGACAGTTTTTTAAAGTATAGACCTGACTGTTTTCCTTCTGTTCTCTCTTAGTCACCGTACCGGTCACCAGAAGCTTTTCTCCATGAGGGATGTCTGGCTCTTTCAGCCAGACATCCACTGGTAAAATCCATAGAATCAACAGGAGTATAGCAGCCAAAAGACATAATGGTCTTTTTCGCACATTATTCCTCCTTTACCACAATTTCGGAATTTTTCTGGAAAATCGTTTCCAGACTGATATTATCTTTATAATTCATATTTGTTTCACCGTTGACCAAAATCTGCACGCTTTGAATGCCGGGCAGATCTGTCAGGGAATTTACGATAGAATAAATGGTGACAGTTCCAAGCACATCATAGCCCTGTGACGTAAATCCTGTATCCAGATTTACATAGCATACACCATCCTTGGAGGTCACGCTCATCACCTTGGTATCCTTGGGAATCGTGGGATAGTAACCATCTTCCGTTGGTCCGGCAATCAGCTCTTCCACCACAACCTTTTCCACAGCCACATTGGCATTGTATTCCACTACACAGGACTGATTCTTTAATTTATCTCCTGATTTGTTGGCAAAGTACAGATTCAGGGTCGAAATTTTTGTAGCATTTTCTTCGCTTCCCATATTGTCAAGGAAGGTGTTTTCATTCATCAGTCCTATGACTATGCCCTTGCTGTCCTTTAAGGGTTCCCCTGTCACACGAAAGCCGATAAATCGTACACCATCCACCTGAGACATGGTTTTAACAATGGCGGCACGTACAAGAACTTCCGTAGCTTTATCAAGAGAAAGATACTCCGCACTAAAATCAAGATACAGCTGCTGTCGGTCCAGGGAATAGCCCAACAGCTTTACATTCTCCGGAATCGTTCTTTTTAAATCCATGTCCTCCGGCACTTCTTCCAGCTTCATCAAAAGCTCTTCTACGCTGATTTGCGGACTGTCACCGGTAATCTCATAATCTTTTGCCACAATGGAGGTTGCATCCCTGTTTAAATAATATACAGCGGTCTCTGCCGTAGAGGCCTCTTTTTTTCCACACCCTGCTATCAGCAGTGCACAAACTGCAAGGAGCAGGAATATTTTCCATTTCTTCATATTCGTCCTCCTAAACTATATAGTTCAGCGGAATCCGCACAGTAATGGTCGTTCCCTCATCAACCACACTGGAGATCTCGATGATACCGCGGTGCATCAGGACTACGTTTTTGGCAATGGACAGACCAAGACCTGTTCCGCCAATCTCTCTGGAATGGGATTTATCTACACGGTAAAATCTCTCAAAAATATGCTCCTGGGCTTCCTCAGGAATTCCACAGCCGGAATCGATCACCTTCACATAGAAATATTTATGATCCGCATCCAATGACACATGCACCCAGCCATTTTGTTTGTTATATTTAATGGCATTTTCCACAAAGTTCGTAAGTGCCAGTGTTAATTTTACCTCATCCACCTCCGCAATGACTTCCCGGAAGCTTTCAAATACCATCTCCACATTCTGTTTTGCTGCAATTGGCTTTAATCTCTTGAGGATCAGTTCCAGAAGTTCATTGATATTCTGTGCCTGAATATTCATATCCGCCTGAGTCTTATCAAGCTTCACCATCGTCAGAAGGTCTGCAATAATGGCATTTTCTCTGTCGATTTCAGCAGAAATATCCTCCATAAACTCACGGTAATATTCTACCGGTGCATCCGGCATCTGAATCAGAGAATCGGCCAGAACCTTCATGGAAGTCAGAGGCGTTTTAAGTTCATGGGACACATTTGATACAAACTCCTGACGGGACACATCCAAAAGACGTATTTTTCCAAGGAGCTGATTGAATGCATCAGAAATCTGCTCTATCTCCGTATAGCCCTTTTCATGAATCTCATCCTCAATGTGTTCCGCCGTAACTGCACTGATTTTTCTGGTAAGCCGTTTAAACGGATGTACAAAGGCAAAGGACAGCGAAACTGCTGCCAGCACCATAACGATCACCAAAATGGTAAGGAACAGATTTACAGAATCAGAAAGTACCTCTTTATTATCCGTAATCGCATCCAGAGAAGCGCTGACTAAGATAACGCCCATAGTCTCTGTGGTTCCCTTTTCCTCATCAATGACTTTCTGAATAGGAACTGCTACTTCCAGGAAACGTCCACTGATCACATGGGCACTGTTTCCCGTTTTGAAGCAACGAATCACCTCTTCCACGATCATGGTCTTGGAAGCCTCCATATTATAGGTGTCTGTAACGACCCGAAGATCCTGGTCAATGATCAAAATTCTTCCATCGTACAGAGACGAAATTAAAGATAATTCTCCGGAAATGGCATCGGATTTGTTGCTGGTCAGATAGTCACTTGCCATGATCTGGTTGGAAATGATCTTACATTGATTCTGTACATCGGTCGTACGCACCGCAATAGCTCTTTCGTAATATGCATTCAAAAACACATTGGAAACAATAAATGCAGGGACGGTTCCCAGAATCAATAAAGTCACAAAAAGCCTGAAATTCAGGCTTTTTAATAATTTGCTTATTTCAATGAGCACAGCTTTAACCTTTAAAATAGTAACCCACTCCCCACTTTGTATGTACGTATTTTGGTTCACTCGGATTTGCTTCGATCTTCTCACGAAGACGTCTGATATGGACATCTACGGTGCGGACATCCCCCGGATACTGGCTGCCCCAGACAAGCTGCAGAAGTTTTTCTCTGCTGTAGACCTTATCAGGATTTTTTACCAACAATTCCAGTACATCAAACTCCTTAGAGGTCAGATTGATTTCCTGATCTTTAATATGCAGACGTTTGCTGTCTGTATCCAGTGTCATATCAGAAGCTTTGATCAGCGTATCTGCTTTTTTCTGTTGTAAAGACTTTCCGGTTCTTCTGGTAATGGCTTTGATACGTGCCTTTACTTCAAGGATATTGAAAGGTTTTGTAATATAGTCGTCTGCACCGTATTCCAGGCCAAGGATCTTATCCATATCATCTCCTTTGGCAGTAAGCATCAGAATCGGAACATCTGAAAACTCCCGCACCTGCTGACATACCTCAAAACCATCGATTTTAGGCAGCATGACATCCAAAAGTACAATATCATATTCATTACTTTTGATCTTTTCCAGTGCCTCCTCTCCATCATAGGCACAATCCACTTCCATACCATCCTGCTCCAGGCTGAATCGGACACCCTTTACAATTAACTTTTCGTCATCCACGACTAAAACTCTTCTGCTCATGCTTTCCTCATTTCACACAAATCAAACTGTTTATTTTACTGAAGATTCCGTTCCCTATTCCCTTCACCTTCATAATGTCTTCAATCTTTTCAAAATCTCCCATGGTCTGGCGGTATTCAATAATATCCGCAGCCCGGACCTTCCCAATCCCCGGCAGAGTGGTCAGTTCCTCTAAGCTTGCAGTATTGATATTAACCAGGGAGGAATTTTGCGGATTTTCCGAAGGTTTATCCGGTTCTTTTTCTTCTGTTTTTTCCTCTTCTTCGGATATTTCCACAACCTCTTTTATCTTTTCTGTTTTCTCTAAAGGCATATTCCCGGTCTCAAAAACGACTTTTTTACCGGAACAGCCCATACACAGAAAAAGACAAACAAGCAGGAAAGAAATTCTTCCTGCTTTTTGTACATTTCTACTGTACAGCATACTTTTTACTACCTTTCCCAGATAGCCCCTCTATGCCGTCTTTATTGTAACGAATTATTTTTCATCTGACAAGGGCAAAATGTTACTGTTCACTCCGTTCCGGTAACTAGTGACATCTGAACAGTAACGCACTAATCGCTTAGCTGCATATTCATCTGGCTTACCACCTGACCGATCTCCGTCATAATATCTGCACCATTCCAGATATTGGCGAATGCAATCTCCATGAGAATCCAGTAATTACTCATTTCTATTATTTTGGGAATCTCTGCTGAGCCTGCATACTGTACCATAATTCTTTCCCAATCTTCATCGACAACAGTTGCACTCTTACATACGGAAACCTTTCCGGTCTGCTCATAGAGCCGGTCTGCTCTCTCATAGGAAAGATAGTGTGCAAAATCATTGGCATACTGACGATTCGGACTGTAATTATTAACCACAATGGAGTTTGTCACAGACAGTCCCCTTGTCACCAGATCCTCTGTCAGGTTAGGAATATCTCCCACCCCGTAGAACCGGTCTACTTCCCGTGGCGGAATCTCATTACCATCCTCATCCCTTTCGGTCTCCAGCTGATACTCAGGAACCTTGCCTTCTGCAATGGCCTGTTCCAGCCTTGCAATGGCATCCGTCTTTGCAATGGTAAATACGATCTTTCCATCAATAAATTCCTGAAGCACATCCTCATTGTGAACCTTTTCTTCATCAATAGCGAAGAATTCATTTAAGGACTGGTAATATTCCAGACATTCAATGACTTTTTTCTCTGAAAGACTTAAGTTCGCCTTGTCATCTCCATGAACACCGCCAAGGCCTACATACTCTCCCACAAAGAAATAATTATAGAAAATATCGGACACATCCCATTTAAAAATGCTCTGAACACGCTCAGTGGTTGTTGATGATTCAAAGGAATCCGCATATTCCAGAATCTGGTCTATCGTCCCTGGCCAGTCTTGCGTATAGTATTTATTATACAAAAGGAAACAGCTCTCAAAATAGAACGGATAGCCGATGAGTTTTCCATCACAGGTAGCCGCATCAAAGGCCTTCTGCGGAATATTATCAGCTTCTGCTTCCGAATAAGTCACCTGGTCATCTACCAGCCCGGCATAAAGAGCCTTCTGTAAAAGGTCACTTCCTGCCACAAAAAGATCCGGCCCCTGCTCGTTTACCAGGGTTGCTTCACTGATTTTTTCAATATAGTCCACCGCTGAGATCAGCTGAACATTCACGGGAATTCCTGTCGTTTCTTCATAGGTTCTGGCTGAGTCCACGATAAACTCGCTCAATTTTGCATCTGTATACCAGATGGTCAAAGATACGTCCTTTCCGTCTGCTGGTGCATTCTCTCGCAAACTGTTATATCGTGAAATACCGACTGTCAGCATCTGAAGTAAAATCAGGATAACGATCAGTACAGCAATAATTCTCTGTCCAAGTGACTTCATTGTGCTACCTTTCTAGAAGCTCTTTTTCAGCTTCTCTATCATTTCATCTACATGCTCTTTTTCAATGACAAGCGGAGGCAGCATACGAAGGACATTGCTTCCTGCTGAAATGATCACCAGACCATTTTCCAAAGCTTTTGTAACGATTTCTCCTACAGGACGTCCGGTAACTTCCAATCCCTGCATCAGTCCTTTTCCACGACGCTCCTTTAAAAAATCGTATTCTTCTACCAGCTCTTCCAGCCGTCCTTCTAAGTATACACTAATTTCCCTTACATGTTCAACTATTTGTTCTGATTCAAAAAGATCAAATACCCTGGATACTGCAGCACAGACCAGGGGGTTTCCACCGTAGGTAGTTCCATGATCTCCCGGTGCCAGTGTTTTCTCCGCTGTCTTTTCATTCAGAACAAAAGCTCCCACAGGCACACCACAGCCCAAAGCCTTGGCACAGGTCATGATATCCGGCTTTACGCCATAACCCTGCCATGCAAACATATGGCCCGTTCTTCCCATACCGCACTGAATCTCATCCAGAATAAGAAGAATGTCTTTCTCATCGCAAAGTGCTCTCACACCCTTCAAAAATTCTTCCTTCGCCGGATAAATTCCGCCTTCTCCCTGCACAGTTTCCATGATAATGGCACAGGTTTTTTCATTTACCAGTGCCTTCACACTTTCAAGGTCATTAAAATCTGCAAATTTTATGTGACCGATCATGGGCTTAAAAGCTTCCTGGTATTTTGGATTTCCGGTAACGGACAAAGCCCCCATGCTCCGTCCATGGAAGGAATGGTTCATGGCAATGATTTCATGGTCATGCTGTCCATCCTTTGCCCAGGCATATTTTCTGGCTGCCTTGATGGCTCCCTCTATGGCTTCCGTGCCGCTGTTGGTAAAAAACACTCTGCTCATGCCGGATGCCTTTACTACTTTTTGGGCTGCCTCCGCCATTGGTTTTGTATAATAGAGATTAGAAATATGAGTCAGTTTATTAATCTGGTCTTTTAACGCCTGTTTATAGGCTTCATTCCCATACCCTAAGGATTGAACTCCAATTCCGGAGGCAAAATCCAGATATTTCCTATCCTGATCATCATAAAGATAAACGCCTTCGCCCCGGTCAAAAACCACACCAAAACGGTTATAAGTATGTAAAACGGACTCCTCCGCTTTTTGGATCACTTCATTACTCATGGTCGTACCTTCTTTCTCCATCTGCAAAGATAGCGGTACCGATACCTTTGTTTGTAAAAATTTCCAGAAGAAGGAAATGCGGAATTCTTCCATCCAGGATATGCACTCTGGAAACTCCGTTTTCCACGGCATCAATGCAATTTCCAAGCTTTGGAAGCATACCGCCTCCAATGAAACCGCTCTCCATCAGTTCCTTCGCTTCTGAGACAGACATTTCCGAAAGAAGACTGTCCGGATCATCCTTATCCTTATAAACACCTTCAATATCTGTTAAAAATGCCAGCTTTTCTGCACCCACTGCTTTGGCAATGGCACAGGCCGCATCATCTGCATTGATATTATAGGTCTGGAAATTCTCATCCATACCAATGGGACAAACTACCGGCAGAAAATCTTTTTCAATGAGATCTAAAAGAATCTGTGGATTCACCTCCGTGATCTCCCCTACAAATCCAATATCTTCTCCACCTGCAAAACGTTTCTTTACCTTTAAAAGACCGCCGTCTTTACCGCTGATTCCGGCACCTTTGACACCCAGCTCCTGTACGTGGCTTACAAGTTCTTTATTTACCTTGTTCAGCACCATTTCAGCAACCTCCATGGTATCCTCATCTGTCACACGAAGTCCGTTGATGAATTTGGGTTTCATGCCGACCTTTTCCACCCAGCGGCTGATTTCCTTTCCACCGCCATGGACAATGATCGGTTTGAAACCAACCAGCTTTAATAAAACAACGTCTGCAATGACCTTTTTCTTCAGTTCTTCGTCTGCCATAGCACTTCCGCCGTATTTGACAACAATGATCTTTCTGTTAAAACGCTGGATATATGGCAAGGCCTCAATCAGAACATTTGCTTTTTCCAGATATTGATTCATTTTCTCTTCCATTTTTCACAATCTCCTCTTTTGTAGGTACTGTCTTTTTTGTTCCGGTAACCTTTTTAATTTAAGAACGGTAATCCGCATTGATCTTCACATAATCATAGGTCAGGTCACAGCCCCACGCTGTCGCACTGCTGTCTCCCATTTTCATATCTGCAATGGCAGTCACTTCCGGTTCTGATAAGATTTTTGTCGCCTCTTCTTCTGAGTATCCGGTAGAAACGCCATTTTCAATGATCTTCAGCTTCCCTGCTGCACTTTCAAAATACAGATCTACCTTTTCAGGATCAAACTGTACACCTGAGTAGCCAAGGGCACAAAGAATACGTCCCCAGTTTGCATCATGTCCGTAGATGGCTGCTTTCGTTAAAGAAGAGGTTACAACGGATTTACTTAAAATCACAGCCTCTTCCTTAGAAGCCGCACCTACTACTTTTACTTCAAATAATGCGGTTGCACCTTCTCCGTCTCCGGCAATCTTTCTTGCCAGATAGGTATTTACATAATTTAATGCCTGACAGAAGCTCTTATAATCTTCATTTTCTTCTGTAATTTCTTTATTTTCTGCCAGTCCGTTGGCCAGAAGAAGGACTGTATCATTGGTAGAGGTATCTCCATCCACAGATACCATATTGTAGGTGTCTGCCACATCCGTCTGAAGTGCCTTTAATAAAAGCTCTTTGGAAATATTCACATCCGTCGTCACAAATCCCAGCATAGTACACATATTGGGATGGATCATGCCGGAGCCTTTACACATACCGCCGATGGTGACTGTTTTTCCGCCGATTTCAACCTCAACCGCAATTTCTTTATTCAGAGTATCTGTTGTCATAATCGCTTTGGAAGCAAGGGTTCCGTGCTCTAAGGAAGCTCCCTTCGCATCCTTTAAAAGCTCCACACCATGTTTGATCTTATCCATGGGAAGCTGCATACCAATGACGCCGGTGGAAGCTACCAGCACTGCACTTTCCGGAATGCCAAAAGCATCGGCTGCAGCTTTTGCCGTATCCAGACAGTATCCATAGCCTTCTGCTCCTGTACAGGCATTAGCCACTCCTGCATTGATGATCACAGCCTGGGCATATTCGGAATTGTGTACCACCTCATAATCCCATTTCACCGGTGCAGCCTTTACCACGTTGGTTGTAAAGGTTCCTGCCGCCTTACATGGTACCTGGCTGTACACCACCGCCATATCCATTCTGTTCTTATATTTAATACCGGCCTCTACACCGGCTGCCTCAAAGCCTTTTGCCGCGGTCACTCCGCCCGGAATCTGTTTCATAACCCTTTCCTCCTACTGTATAAATGCCGTAATATTTTTTTCATTTAATGTAAAATCGTAATAATTTAAGTCTTCCCGTTTGGTCCAGCCCATTTCCTTCCAGAATGCATTTCCGATATCATTTGCCGTAAATGCAATGAGACTGACCTTATTGATCTTAAGCTCCTTTAACTTTTCCATACAGGATACGACCATGGCCTTTCCCACACCCTGACGTCTGTAATCCTGGTGGACACACACATGATAAAGGCATCCCCGGCGGCCGTCGGAACCGCAGAGAATGGCTCCCACAACATGACCATCCTGCTCTGCCACCACACTTAGGCCCGAATTCCATTTCAGAAATCTTTCGATGCCTTCCCTGGAATCATCCACACTTCGGATTCCAAAACCATGAATGGTGTTCCAAAGTGCATAGACCTTATCGTAGTCTTCTATTTTCATTTCCCTGATCTTCATAGGTCTCTCCTTATGGGAACATTGGAACCAGTTCCAGTCCCTCGCTTTCCTTCAGTCCAAACATCAGGTTCATATTCTGTACCGCCTGACCCGCAGCACCTTTCACCAGATTGTCCATGGCACCCATCATAATGATACGGTTGGTACGGGGATCAATTTTAAAATTCACATCCACATAGTTGCTGCCTTCTACCCATTTTGTCTGAGGACAGACATCTTTTTCCAGAACACGGACAAATTTTTCATTTGCATAATACTTATCATAAACTGCTTTCACCTCTTCATAGGTAACGGCTTTTTTCAAAGCTGCATATGCAGTAATGAGAATTCCACGATTCATAGGCACCAGATGCGGAGTAAAATTCAAAAGCACCTGCTTACCGGATGCGTAGGATAACTGTTCCTCGATCTCCGGTGTATGTCTGTGAGTTGCCACACCGTAAGCCTTGATGTTTTCGTTGACTTCACAGTAAAGATTATCTACTTTTGCACCACGGCCTGCTCCGGAAGTACCGGATTTGGCATCAATGATGACAGTATTCATATCAATGAGTCCTTCCTTTGCCAACGGATAGATGGAAAGGGTGGAACAGGTCGGATAGCAGCCGGGGTTTGCCAAAAGTCTTGCAGACCTGATATCCTCCCGGTTAATTTCACTAAGCCCGTAGACTGCTTCTTTGATAAACTGAGGTGACTGATGTTTGATTCCATACCATTTTTCATAGGTAGCAACATCCTTGATACGAAAGTCTGCACTTAGGTCAATGACCTTTACCTTATTTAAAATGTCTTCATTTACCAAAGATGCACAGAAGCCCTGGGGTGTGGCTGTAAAGATTACATCCACCTCATCTGCCAATGCTTCCATGTTATCATCCATACATACATCATCTACGATCTGAAAGAAATTCTGATATACTTCACAATATTTCTTATCAATATAACTTCTGGAGCCATACCATTTAATCTCTGCCTGGGGGTGATTGATCAACAATCTTACCAGCTCTCCTCCGGCATAACCGGTAGCTCCGATGATTCCTACTTTTACCATTTCTCTCTCCTTATGTATTCTCTCCAGTCACGCATACAACACATGGCTACTCCACTCCGCAGGCGTCGTCGTCCTCAACTAATTCCAAGAAATACTTGCCGCTCACAGGAGAGCCTGTTTCGCGGAGTATTTCTAGGAATGGATTTTCGGACTCCTTTGGCTTGACGCTCCATGGAGCAGCCATGTGTTGTATGCTGGCTATATAGAAATTCAAGTATTTAACTAATATTTCTTCTTCCTATAATATACAAATATTTAATAATGTCAACCTCTTTTTGTATATATATGCATATTTATTCTTTATTTATGCATATTATTCAATGTTTTTTGTATATTTTATTGATTAATGTATAAATTTGCACTTGCAATTCCAAATAGAATGGTGTATAGTAGTGCTCAGTTGAAAAAAACGTGATTGTTTGACAGTCATTTGTACAATCACAAAACACATACATAGCACGGAGGAGATTATATTATGAAAGAAAAAGTTATCTTAGCGTACTCAGGCGGTCTGGATACCACAGCCATTATTCCATGGTTAAAGGAACATTTTGATTATGAAGTTATCTGCTGCTGTATTAACTGCGGACAGGGCGAGGAACTGGACGGACTGGAAGAAAGAGCAAAGCTTTCAGGTGCTACCAAGCTCTATATCGAAGACATCACCGATGAATTTGCAGAGGAATACATTGTTCCATGCGTTCAGGCAGGTGCTGTATATGAGAACAAATATTTACTTGGAACA
>CALZFY010000006.1:0-60984 GCA_945786935.1 uncultured Lachnoclostridium sp. | reverse complement strand
TACATTCCGGTTCCCTGCCATGGTAGAAAAAGCAATCGAGCCGATGGGCACAATAATCATCAGCTTTAAGAACCGGAAATACACCGTGTAAATCATAAAGAAGCCACAGATAATAATGATGACACTTAACAGGGCAGACAAAATCAGCATAATCAGGCTTTCCCCAAATCCCAGATTTGCAATGATATCCGCCTGCGTGCCATTGATGCTCAGTGCCGTATAATTTCCCGCCGGCAATGCCCTTACAAGATTACCTACGGTTGTAAAAAAAGCTTTCATGATGGTCACATTGTTGGCTACCAGCCACTCAGCCAGTCCGAGACGGATCAGCATCCGGAGGATTACTTCAAAACGCATTTCCTCCCTGATATCCATACTCTCTGAGCAGAAACCGATCACAAAAAACAGCACCACAAGGGATGCTCCCACACCCACAAATACAGGTTCAATGCCTTCTATGATCTGCCATGGGCCACCGCCTTTAAAGTTTACCGGGGACTGTCCCAACATGGAAAACACAAGTCCTACCTGATTGTTCCAAAAACCAAATACCATTTGAAGCAGGGCAAGGATTTTATCCCCAAGTTTAAAAATATCCACTGATTACTCACCTCTTTCCATTTCGACAGGGGACAGCTGATATTTGCCATCCCCTCATTTTTATTCATCAGAACCCAAGGAAAGTAAGGACTGTTGAAATCCCTGCCATCATAATTCCGGCTACAATCCCTTTTAATGCCGAGTTCATTGTGGAGGAATCCTGCTGCTGATAAGCCTGGGCAAACTCCATAACATTTTTAGCAAGGATAATGACTCCCACCGCCCCGATAATGGCAATGACAAGGGTCTTTAAGTTTTCCAACGGCTGAGTAATCGCAGCTGCATCACCAGCGGCAAGTACCGTCATCGGAAGGGCGTTCACAGCCCACGCTGCTGCCACGCATACACACACTGCTGCTTTCTTTGCTTTTGCTAAGCAGCTTTTCTGTTTTAAATTTGTTTTTTCTACTCTCATTTCTTTCATCTGATAATCTCCTTTTCTTCCTGTCTGTTCATTGTTCTCTGAACAGTTACTCTTTTTTCATTGAAAACGGCTTTCCCGTAATTCTTTAGTTCTTCTTGTTCTTTACTGCCTCATAGGTGTGCCTGATCTCTTTCATTGTCTTCACATCTGTTTCCGGATAGAAAACTGCCAGGATCTCCTTCTTGGACATACCTGCAGACATCATCTTGTTTAGTTCTTCCTTCTGCTCCTTCGAATACTGCCACTGTGCCATACGGTTCATGATCGTATCTTCGCCCTTGATCTCCGTTCGCCTGATATTGTTTCCGGGTCCACCTTCCTTACCGCCATTACTGTTTTCGCCCACTTCTGATTCATCTGTTGAGTACCGCAGTTCATTACCCTGCTCACGGTTTAATCTGTCTCTCTGCTCTTTTTCGTCAAGAAGCTGAAACCTCTTTTTCAGGTCCACCTCTGTCAGCACGCAAAAATCCCGATAAGAGAGCTTATCAATATACACCTTTTCTCCTTTTTTTCTCAGACCTTCATAGTGGGCAAGTGACTCTTTTGACAGCAGCCTGTACGGTTCTTCCCTTGATTCGTTTCTGCCGGGAGGGACATGGATATATGCTTTGCCCTTTCCATCCTCGGTCTGATAAAATGCCGGATGCTGAAAAGGTACATATTTATCGTCCATAATCGGATCAAAACCACGGATAAAGATCAGGCATTTCTTATTGTCCAGCTTTCTGACCTCATCAGGCAAGAACAGTTCCCTTCCAAGCACATCATAATTGCGTGAAGAGCTTCCCTGCCTGCCTCTCGTTTCCCCACTGGATTTTTTATCAATCGTTCCTTTTCCAAGCAGTTCTGAAACATATTTATGGGTTGACTGTTCGTTTCCACCAAGGTAAATGAAAGTGTCACAATTGCCCGGAATGGTTTCCCATGTATCCTTAAACAAAGCCTTAAGCTGGGCAAAGTTCTGGATAATGATAATACTGGAAATTTCCCGGCTTCTCATGGTGGACAACAGGGAGCAATAGTCATCAGGCAATGCGACATTTGAAAATTCGTCCAACATGAAAGTCACATGGATCGGAAGCCTGCCACCACAGTGAAAATCTGCCTGATAATAAAGCTCCTGAAAGATCTGTGTATAGAGAAGTCCGATGATAAAGTTGTAGGATTTGTCCGAATCCGGAATGACACAAAACAAGGCTGTCCTCGTTTTTCTGTCCCCATCTACTCCAACCCCCAGTTCTGCCAGCTTTAAGTCATCCCTTGAAAGCATCCGCAGCACCTTTTGGTTTTCCAGAAAGGCAAGCCTTGAGTTTGCAGAAATAATAATCGAACGGACCGTATCCCCGGCACCACGCATACATTTGTTGTACTGTTTGATTGCCGGATGATTTGCTCCCAGTGGTGATCGTTCTTCCAGCACCTTCATTTTGATGTCCAGTTTGGATGATTTATTCTTTTCTGTTACCTCTGCCTCCCCGATAAGCCTTAACACTGTTTCAAAATTTCTCCTCGCAGGCGGTTCCTCCAGCCATACATAATAAAAGATCGCCTGTAAGAACAGCCCTTCCGCTTTCTCCCAAAATGGGTCAGCGGAAGAGTTTGCACCCTTTGGTGTCGTATTGGAAATCAGGTTTGTGATCAGCTTGATGACATCTGTTTCCTCACGGATATACGAGAACGGGTTATAGCAATCTGACTGATCCATGTCGATCAGGTTTATGACCTTCACCTGGTAACCATTGTCTTTGAGCATCTGACCGCAGCTCCTTAAGATTTCTCCTTTGGGATCAGTACAGATAAAAGAGCAATGATGGGGCATCTGCATCAGGTTCGGCTTTACCTCATAGAATGTCTTGCCCGCACCGGATCCCCCACAGATCAGGATATTTCCATTAAGTTTCAGTTTCCGAAAATCAAGGGACATCCTTACATTCTTACTTAAGATACGGTTGAATCCCTCGTCCTCATCTTCCAGCATCTTATTTGCAAACCTTGGATTTTCAAACCTTGCTGTACCAAACTCTTTACCGGGCATAAGGTTTCTCCGGCTTGTCACATACATAAGTAAAGCGGTAGCATACACCATTAAGGCAATCACCACCGCTTTTAAGGTTCTTTCATTCAAATAATTTGCAAAGGGAGCCGCACAGACACGGTTAAAAGACTCCAGAAATCCATTGATGTCACACCCGGGTTCCCATGCACCATTTAGCAGATAACCCCCATAGGCACTTAGCAAAGCCCCAAGGAGGACAAACCAGACAGATACCTTTTTACTGTTTGAAACCATAGGCAGTTACCTCTTTTTCCTGTCATGATTTCTTTGTGTTCTGGTCACTGTTGCAGCTGTCTTTTGTGACTGGGCATATCTTTTTCTTACCTCCGCAGCAACGCTGTCGTAGTGCTCATCATACAAAGCTTTGCCTTTCATGGTGCCAACTACCCGGTTATCCCTTGAATAGAGCTTATAGTCCTTGTCACAGTCCAGGAAGGTAAGCATGGTCTTTCCGGAGTAGATGTCCATAATGTTTTCTTTGTTCACCCAAAGATACCTTGCGTTTTCTCCCCACATACCCGGTATCCTCATTTTCACGGCATGGTCATTCTCCTCCAGAATCAGGTTTTTAGTTACCGTGATATCTACCAGATTTTTATGATACGACGCCGCTACTGTCTGCATTCGCTGTGCCAGTTCCTGATATCCCCTGATACGGTTACGAAAGGCTTCGCTGTCCATGATCACCTTATGCTGTCCATGTTCTTCCCGTTCAAGCACCCCGAGTCTTTCCAACTGTCCAAGGACCTGCTTTGCATGTTCTGTCTCAACCTGGAAGTTTTCTTTTACATCCTCCACACTGATGCTCTGTCGGGAACAGGCATAGACACCTACCTTTTCCATAAGCCCGTCCAGGGTCTCCCCTGCTCTTTTGGCTTCCTCAGTGTGGAGGTTTTCATTTCCCTTTTTTTGCTCCTGCAAAAAAGAAAGCACCTTTTCCATTTCTTCGCTGCTGCCGTTCTTGAGATAATCATCAAAAGTTGCAATTCTCCCGGCTTTTAACTTCTGTATCAACAGATTTGCCCTCGGCACGGCCTCCGAATGAAAGATGATCTCGCTCATCCCGTCTTTTTCGTTAATATCAGGAAGAACAGAATACAGGATACCGTATTTCTTGGCGGCTTTTTCCAGACGTTTTATATCTTCTGTAGGGAATTGCAATACCTGCAGGTCCCCGCCCTTGAGCAAAAGATTTCTCATATCTGTCTTTCCCATGGCTTTTTCCCGTTCCAACAGTGCGATCAAAAAATCCACAGCTTTTTTCAATTCCTCAATGGCTCCGTTTCCAATCTTCATGGCAATCTCAATCCCATCGTAGGCAACCCTGATAATCTGCACTGCCTGCTGAATTTCTTCTGACATAACCTTCCCCCTATCTTTTTGTTAATGCATTATTCTCAAGCTTTTCCCTGACCATATTCTTAGAAAAACCTTTCATTTCCTCCACTGTCAGATCAATTCCATAATCCTCGAGCATTTCTAAAAGCTTTTTTGATGCTTTTTCCTCTTCGATACGGTATCTTTCCAGTGCAATCAAAAGTGCTTCGACTGTTCTGATCCAGTCCGCCTGCTGCCCCAACAGTGCCTCGTATCTTGACAATACGGCCTGCTTGTTTGCATCCTTCCCGGACAGTTCATCAACGAATTTCTCTGTCAGTTCTGTATCCTCCGTTGAATATGCAAACATTAAGACTGCTTCCTTTTCTTTCTCCGATAAACCCGCTTTTTTCCTTTCAAACAGTTCCACTGTCTTTGCTATCATCGCAAGTCCCACATTCTCACCTCCCTGCTATTTCTGTCCATTCTCAAACACTGCGATATTGATGATCTCCTCCATCTGTTCTGCCGGAATGTTCTTGTCAATCAGTACCAGAAGCTGTTCATCAGATAACCCCTTCTCAATGGCTGTGCGTACCTTTACAAGCTGATCGGCACCCAGCCCTTTTTCAGCTACAAGCTGTACGACGTTGATCTTTCGCTTGTAAACCAGTCTTGAGAACAGGGCCGTAAGGGAGCTTCTTTCTTTTCTTTGTTCCGTATGCTGGATTGGCACATGGGAAATAATGTTCCCTTTTTCATCCATGACCGGTACATAGTAACCGACCGCCTCCCATTTCTGAGGCTCCTGTAATTCTTTTTCTTTTTGAGCATTTTCCATTTCTTCAATCTTTCTTTCCAACCGTTCTTTCTCCTTTCTCATATCCTCATTTTCCTGTTTCATTCTTGCAATGGAAACCCTTGCATGGTTCAGGTCATCCTGCTGCTTTTCTAACATGATGTTCTTTTCCCGGATTTCTTTTTCCATATTTTTCTTATTCTCGTCATCTTTTCTGACTTCTTCCAACGCTTCAAGCTTCTTATTCACTGCACCATACAGCTGTTCATGTTCCCTGATCTGCTCTACGATGCATTTCATCTGTTTCACCAGTTCAAGGGTTTCGCTGTCCTTTTCATCTGCTTTGTCTTCTGCTTCTTTCATTTTTTCCATAATGTTTTGAAGCAGTTTCCGCATGGTAAAGGCTGTCTGGTTCCCATCCTCAAGGATTTTTTCCAGTTCTTCCAATGGCACCCCTTTTTCATAGTATTCAAGGGCTACAGCCATCTGCTCCCCGCTTAAGCCTTCCCTCATGATGCATTGTCTGACTTCCCCGGGATATTCTTTTCTAAGGCAGGCAGAGTAGACCTTCATCTGGGAATAGTCAAAACGCTTCGATGTATACTCTTCTGTTTCTGCAATAGATAATCCATATTTCAGGTCCGACTCCACCAGTCTTACCACATCCTCACTTACCCGCTGGACATTACGCAGCTTACTGATATGGGCATTGATGTCCATGCCGCTTACTTTTTCTCTCATTTACTTCCTCCCTTCTTTCACTGACCTTAAATAATCCCATAAAAAAACAGCCCTATAAAATCGGCTGACTTCTCTTTTCCAACTCTTTGCTTTTTTCTTCTTCCTTCTGCTTTTCCATCTGGATTTCTTTTCCGGTATCCGCTTTTCTAATTTCTTCCATAATCCTTTTTGCGATCCGCTCTTCTTTTGCGGTTGCTTTTTCCTGTTCCCTGACCCTTGCAATCTCATTCCGGTAATGCAGCTTAAACTCTGCAATCTGTTCAAGGGAATATCCCTCCTTTTTCATATTTCCCTCAAGTTGCAGGAATCTTTCATGTTCATCCCGGAACAATTCCTCTCCCCTCTGGTAACAGTTTTCC
Source organism: uncultured Lachnoclostridium sp. (assembly GCA_945786935.1). Taxonomy (GTDB): domain Bacteria; phylum Bacillota; class Clostridia; order Lachnospirales; family Lachnospiraceae; genus HGM12587. The sequence continues at coordinate 54,685 of CALZFY010000006.1, read as the reverse complement.
ATCTCCCGAAGGCTTTCAAGTTCCGATGCCTTATCGAATAGCGGTTTCATTTTTTCCCGTTCTTTATAGATCCGGCTCTTTTCTTTGCTGCTCTCCTTCTTTTTATCCGTCACATGCTCTGCCACTACCGCAAGCTCTGCCATTGTATGAATATCATGCCTTACTAAAAACAGATACTCTTCCTGCAGCTTCTGCATCTTCCGGATATCATCCCGGTATCTCCATGCCTGACTGTAAGGACGTTTCTTTAAGCATTTCAGCCGATACATCCTTGCAAAATAACGCTTCTGCATTTTAGACATCCTTGCCCGGCGGTATCTTTGAAATCTGCACCGGACAATTCTCGGAGGTTTTTTCAAAGGTTCTCTCCTGTAGGTGGAAAGATTTTCTGTCAGGATCCTTTCACGGATACGTTCCTCACTGTAATTTTCCCCGAGACTTTTACATCTTAGAAATCTTGTAAGTCCCATGGGCTTGACCGCCAGATACTTTCCTTCCTCCCTGTAAGCATTTTTTACCTCGTATCCCATTCCTGAGAGTAAGGCTAGAAAGGACTCATAGGTTGCTGCCTGCAGCACACAGGCGTCAATATCACGTTTGACCATATCCGCCCACACAAACTTTCCATCACAAAAATCATTCCACTCTTTATAATTCTCAGAAGGACGTATCCGTTCCTCCGATATCTCAATGGTGGATAAACCATACTCTTCACACAGACGGTTGGTGATCGGTTGTATATCCTTTGCCCAGTCCCCCTTTTCATACCGGTATTTTTTTCCGGTCCGGAAGCTTACGCTGTTAAACAGGATATGCCCGTGAATGTGGTCCGTATTGTCATGGACAGAATAGACCGCTTCATAATCCTTTCCCAGATATTCTTTTGCAAACCTCCCAATGACCTCAAAGGCTGTCCTGGCATCTACTTCTCCTTCTGCAAAGGAAATGATCAGATGGTAGCCCTGACGCTTATCAGTTTTTCCAAACAGTTCCTTGGTCTCTCTCATTTGCTCATAAGCATTTTCCTTTTGACAATTTAAGGATGCTACCCATTGTCCACCACCTGTCTTGTGTTCTTCCGTAATATAGTCAAGTGCCTGCTTTAAATGCTTTCCTGCATAACCGGAGCCACAATCACCAATATAGAGTATCTTACTGATTGCCAAGCTTTGCCACCGCCTCTTTTACTAACAGGTTCAGCTTCTTCATATAAGCCAAAAGCAGTTCCCGGTCTTCCAGACGGTACAGCTTTGAATTGTAGTTCCTTGTAATCTGGTTGATATTGTTCCCTATGGCATTGACCTCATTGATTAGATCACGAAGAAGGATACGGATTTCAGGATAGTCATTTGGCTTTTGGGATATCAGCAATCTAAGATAATCTGCCTCGCACATCCCAGAACCTTTCGCTTTTTGAGAAAGCAGCTGGGCCTCTTTCGGCATCAGCCTAAGCGTCTTTTTCACGCAATGAATGCTGTCTGCCATTAGCTCACCTCCCTTTAACTGTCTTTGGTTTCCATCTTGTTTATTATTTCTTAAATTCCCCATGGGAATTTGCCAGATACGCATGAGAGCCGTCTCATGCCTCTGGTTAGGGGATTGCCCCTAAAACCCCGCTAAATATCATAGTCAACTTATTTTTTAAGTTGACTTTTTGAAAATGAGTCGACTTTTTAAGTTGACTTTTCTAAAACGAGTCGACTTTTTAAGTTGACTTTTGGGGACGGATTCAGGCATTGATCAGCAGTCAACTTACTTTTTAAGTTGACTTTTTGAAAATGAGTCGACTTTTTAAGTTGACTTTTCCAAAACGAGTCGACTTTTTAAGTTGACTCCTATCGCAGCTTCCCATCACAGTTCACCCTATGAATGCACTTATTATTTGCTTCCTGTAACCACTGGTTGTAATCCTTATAGCCTTGTGGCGGGGGCATATCCTCGACCTCATATCCAAGCTCGTAATACTTTTGCATAAGCTGTTCTGCTGCTTTCCTTCCCCGGCTGTCATTATCAAGGCAGAATTTGATCGTCCGAATCTGTGGATGTTCCTGCAAAAAAGTAACAAGCGGTGCATCGGACAACATCCCAAGCGCCAGCTTGTTACTTTCAAAATCATTATAAATATCCATGTAGCTCATCAGATCGATCGCCGCCTCAAAAACCTCCAACTCCGTGCTCGCCTGGTTCCAGACATTAAATCCATAATGTTTGTCATTCCCTGCAACATCACATTTAAAACCTTTACCGTCATGGTCAAATACTCCTCTCATGCTGGCAAACCGGGTAACTCCGGTTTTGTCATTGCCCCTGAACACAATGTTGTGGTATTTCCTTTCTTCATAGATCAGCCTTTTTCGGATAAAATAATCAACGACCTCTTTGCTTAGTTTCCTTTCCCCGGTCAGGTATCTGTACAAATGCCTGTTATCAAAGGATGCAGACGGAAGTACAAATTCTGCCCTTTTCTCCACCTTGGGTTCTACAATTACTTTTGTTGGCCTCCATTCTTCTAATCTCTGATACCCGGCAAAATCCAGCAGCCAAAACACGGCTTCCCTGACCTCCATTCCGGCAAAGACACGTAAGAAATCTATCTGGGATCCACCATTATTTCCCTTATCAAATCCTCTTGACCAACGGTACCAGCTTTTCCTTTGATATATCCGGATGGAGTCCATTTCCTTTAAAGTGTAATAGTTTCCTACCTTCTTTACCGTATATCCAAGGCTCTGGGCAACGGATACAAGGTCTACACTCTTGGCAATCGCCAGTTCTTCTTGCGTATAACTGTTCTGATCTCCCATACTTCTATCGCCTCCTTCCTTTTTCCGCAACCATTGCATGTTCCGGAAAATCCAGCTGGGCATAATCTTCCAAATAAGCTATTCTTGGTATTTTTATCAATCCTTTTTCATGAAAGCTGAAATATCTGCTGTTATCTCCTCCGACGATCACATGATCCCAGAGTGGAATCCCAACCAGGGAAGATACCTTTAGAAGCCTGTCTGTCAAAACCGTATCCTCTTTTGATGGCTCCAAAAAACCACTGACATGATTGTGAACCATGATCATAGATGCTGCGTTTGAAAGAATTGCACTTTTTAAAAGCTCCCTTGGTTCTGCGACAGCCTGATTTACTGCACCCATGCTTGCAAAATTACAATTAACAGGGGTTCCGTCTGTTTTGAGATTGATCATGCAGATCACTTCCCTGTCCATGTCACATAGAAATTCTCCCACAACAGAAATGGCATCTTCCGGGCTCTTAATCCTTTTGTTGGAAAACAGCGGTGCATCCTTTACAAGCCTTACGGAAACCGTATCAAGCTGAAATGGTGTTCCTTTTTGCATCGGCATCCTCCCCTTCTGTCTCCACACGGATAATAAAATCCCCTTCCTGTGAACGGATCATTTCACAAAGCTCCTTTACAGTAACCTCTTTGATCTCTTTTTCCATACAGGTTCACTCCTATCTGGACTGTCCGGTTTCATAAATCATTTGCGGTTCTGCCACCTGGTTTTCTAACAGTTTATTTGGGGTATTGGTTGCAAGAGTAAGTGTTCTTAACTCCTTGTCATAATGGTAAACCTGATTAGACAACCGGTCTTTCAAATCCACTGTTGTCATATTGACCTGATGAACCATCTCAGCTAATTGTTCCAGCTCACCAAGATGACTTGGTACTGCAATTACCTCATGCAGAGAAGAAGGCAGAATATACAGATCACTGCCAAGCTTTTCTGCCAGTTTCTGAAGTTCATCCTCATACAGCATGGATACTGCACCATTGACACCAATAGAATTAGAGATAACATACATTAGTCCACTTGGTGCATTTGGAATGCATTCTTCAATTATTTCATCCGGCATTCCGTCTTTTTTTAACATATCCCTCATGACTTCATTCATATCTTTCACTACCGGTGGCAATACTTCTTTTGTATAAGCTTTGGCAGCCTGATATAAAGCCTGTTCATCCATTCCATATTTTTCTGCCAGTTTGTAGTCTACCAAACATGACTGCATTCCATTTTGATTTACATCAACTGCTAAGCGATACACAATAGAAAGATCAAAAATATCTCTGTGAGGAAGTTTTTCTAAGAGCTGTTTGTTCTGCTCCGTATTGATAAGCATCATAATAATCTTGTCTCTTCCCCCGTCAATTACTTCCATAACATTAGCCGGTATATTTGCATCATTTTCTAAGAGCCTCTCAACCGTCTGCTCCATGATTACTCCTGCATCTCCGATTCTCTGATATTCATCATACAACGCTCCAACATTTAACATGGAATGTACTGCCTGCCCACTTTCTTTTTGGGGAATAATAGCTATTTCATCAATAGGACCGTTTACTTTTTCCACACTGTGCATCTCTACTTTGCTACCTGCAAGTGATTCCGGCAGATAATATGAAAGCTGTTCTTCTAATACCTTTTTAAATTCTTCATAATTTAACATCTCATTCCTCCATACAAAAATAGCCGGGGATATATATCCTCGGCTTACACTGTTATTCAATATGCTGTTATTAGTTTCCTTTATCGGAAACAATGCTATCCTGGCTCCTTATCTCATTGGAGCATCTCTTATTCTGTTCATACATCCTCCTTTCTTAGCCTGCTATCCTGAACACTGACAATACAATGCGAGCTACAAGGGCAAACAATAGAAGAAATAATCTGATCCCGAAAAACAATAAATTCAGTATCATAGCCCCGGCCTGCAACAGCCATTTCAGTATCGTAAGTAACAATACACCCGTTTTATTCAAAATCATTTTTACCATATCACTTATCCCCACATATCTGCCAATCCGACCATTGTCGTATCAGCACTTTCCTCCTGTTCTTCTGCTCTATATTCCCTGACCATCTTTACTTCCTGCATCTTATTCACCTGACCACCTGCGAGAGCCGTTCCAAGCACCATGATGATTTCTCTCTGCATTTCATCCTTGATCTCTTTGCGTATCCTGTCCATGTCATCCCATGTAATATATTGGCTTTCAGCGGACCTCTTTTCCTCCTTTGTCACCCCTTCCTGCAACATCGTGATGTAGTAGTCAGCTGCATCGATCAGGAACTGATTCACTGATTTATGAACATCAGTATTCAGATCTTTCAGAACTCTGTGTACCCTTCGATGCTGCTCATTATTCAAGTTGATCCTTAAGTTATGAAAAGTAATGTTCCCTTTAGCCATTTCAGTCACCCGATTCCAAACTCTTTTTTATGGGAAGCCAGATATAATTTTCCAAGATATTCATAGCCCTTGGCATTCGCTTTGACATCCTCGATAAACTGGATATTGCTGCCTGTGTGGCTTCCAAACAGCTTCATCACCGTTGCACCACCTCCGACAAAGACAATCTGTGTGATATCAAGGTTGTAGCCATGCTCAATCAATGTATTATAAACTTTATCAGCATATCCCTTCAGGCTCTCCTTTACGATTGCTGTGTAATTTTGCGGAAGGCTGCCTTTCCCTGTTCTCATAATCTCCTGAATATCCCCTTCGTCGATCTCGTTGCCAAGCTGGCGGACACACTGCTCGTTGATAGTTCTCATACATTTGATAAGCCCCTGCTTGATCGTGATACATTCAGCCTCATTTGGCGCAGAGTTTTCAATAGGCATGATATCAATCGTCCAGCTTCCGATATCCACAACCACCACTCTTTTGGGCAGTGTTTTCATCCGGTCTGCTACTGCTGCATAACACTGTGGAAATACTGACACCCTTGCAATGTTCATATGGTACTGCTCATTTTGGAAACGGAAAGTAACTTCCCGTTTTCTTGACAGATAATCTATAAATCCCTGCTTCTCTGCACCAAACCGGGTAAGTGGCAGTCCTACAGACAATAATACATTGGCATTTCTCATACCACGTCTGTTAAGTTCTTTTGCGGCAGCAGCTAATGTCAGAATGTAAAAGTTATCATTTTCAATCTTTAAGTCTCTTACCTCCAGCCGCTTGCCACCCACCTTGTAATATGCTCCCTCAAATTCAACCACATCGTCAAAAAATGCGGGCTCAGTAGTAATCTCTTTTACACCGGTCGTAAAGACCTGGCTTACTGTTTTCATTGCAGACCAGCCATGATCCACACCAATCACTTCAAAATGCTTATTCATTCTCTTTTTCTCCTTTACACGATTATTACGACTATGACGCAAAAAGGCACTTTTCATTTATTTGAAAAGTGCCTTTAAGTGCAAATCTTAAATTGTATTCGATATGGAAAAAGAAATTATCAATAATTATCACAAATTATCGACTGTCATTTTCCTGTCATTTTCCTGTCAAAAGGTGTAATGAAGTCCTGAAACCCTTGATTTTACTGGCTTTATTTATCCAATGATTTCATCGTCGGGAACAATAAAACATCCCTGATCGCCTGAGAATCAGTTAACAGCATACATAATCTGTCGATGCCGTATCCGATACCGCCTGTTGGTGGCATACCGATTTCCAGTGCGTTTAAGAAGTCTTCATCTGTAGTGTTTGCTTCTTCATTGCCCTGTGCCAGCATTTCTTCCTGGGCTTTGAAACGCTCTCTCTGGTCGATCGGGTCATTTAATTCGGAGTATGCGTTACACATTTCCCAACCGTTCATGAACATTTCGAAACGCTCTACGTATTCCGGATTTTCCGGTTTCTTCTTAGTTAATGGAGAAATTTCAATTGGATGATCCATAACGAAGGTTGGCTGAATCAGGTGGTGCTCTACGAATTCTTCGAAGAATAAGTTGAGGATATCACCCTTCTTGTGCATTTCTTCGTATTCAACATGGTGTTCATCTGCTGCTTTTCTCGCATCTTCCAGTGTATGGATCTCATTCCAGTCCACACCGGCATATTTCTTAACGGCATCTACCATGGTAATTCTCTCGAATGGCTTTCCGAGATCCATCTCGATTCCGTTATATACAATCTTCGTCGTACCAAGTACTTCCTGTGCTACATGACGGTACATATTTTCTGTTAAGTCCATCATACCGTTGTAGTCTGTGTAAGCCTGGTATAATTCCATCAGTGTGAATTCCGGATTATGTCTTGTATCAAGACCTTCGTTTCGGAATACACGGCCGATTTCGTAAACTCTTTCCAGACCGCCAACGATGAGACGTTTTAAGTAAAGCTCTAAGGAAATACGAAGCTTTAAGTCCTCATCCAGTGCGTTGAAATGTGTTTCGAATGGTCTTGCTGCCGCACCGCCTGCGTTTGCTACCAGCATTGGAGTCTCAACTTCTAAAAAGCCCTGAGAATCCAGGTAACGACGGATGCTGCTGATGATCTTGGAACGTTTGATAAAGGTATCCTTTACATCAGCATTCATAATTAAGTCTACATATCTTTGACGGTATCTTGTATCTGTGTTAGTAAGGCCATGATATTTTTCCGGTAAGATCTGTAAGCTCTTGGATAACAGTGTCACTTCAGAAGCATGGATGGAGATTTCACCCATTTTTGTTCTGAATACTTCACCGGTAATACCTACGATATCACCAATGTCCATTTTCTTGAAATCTTTATAGGAATCTTCCCCCACACTGTCACGAGCCACATAGGACTGGATATTTCCCTGTAAATCCTGAATACCGCAAAAAGACGCTTTACCCATCACACGTTTGGACATCATACGTCCCGCGATGGTAACTGTTTTTCCTTCCATGGCTTCAAAGTTATCTTTGATTTCCATGCTGTGATGTGTCTGGTCAAATTTAGTAATCTTAAACGGGTCTTTGCCGTTTGCCTGCAGGTCTGACAGCTTTTCTCTTCTTACCTTTCTAAGCTGGTTGACATCCTGTACCTGAACATTCTTTTCTTCAGCCATTGTTTTCTCCTCTTAATTAGATCTCTGAATCTCCAATACTTTATACTGAATGATTCCTGCCTGTGTTTCTACATTGATTGTTTCTCCAACCTTTGCTCCCAGTAAAGCCTTTCCTACCGGAGATTCATTGGAAATTTTGCCCTGTAAGCTGTTTGCTTCAGAAGAACCTACGATCTTGAATTCTTCCTCTTCATCAAACTCTACATCTAATACTGTAACTTTGCAGCCTACACTGATTTTTTCAAGGTCAACTTCATCCTCTACAACAACTTCAGCATTCTTTAAGATCTTTTCGATCTGTTCGATTCTTGCTTCAATATCACGCTGTTCGTCTTTCGCTGCATCGTATTCTGCGTTTTCTGACAGGTCGCCCTGTTCTCTTGCTTCTTTGATCTTCTGTGCGATTTCTTTTCTCTTCACTACCTTGAGATCCTGAAGCTCATCTTCAAGTTTACGAAGTCCTTCGTAAGTTAAAATGTTTTTCTTTTCTGCCATTTCTAACACCTTCCTGTTTATCTATAAAATAGTGACTATGATATTTCCCCACCAAAAAATGCGCTGTTTCCTTTGGATAATCCTCCTGCGCATACAATTTTTGTATTATAACAGTAAGACCCCTAAATGTCAAGATTTTTCAGGGTTCCAGACCTTCATTTTTATACTCCATTTCTGCTTTCTGCACCAGCTTTGCAGCTCCTCCAGACGGCTCTTTCGAAAAGGAAAATTTGCCGGCACCAAAAGTGATTCTCCAAGAGACGGTGACAGACAAACATCTTTGATCTTTACATATTTTATACTGACTACTGTAAGGTCTTCACAGGTTTTTAAAAGCTCCTTTAATTTCCACTCTTTTTTATGAGGTGCAAAGCAAATGCTTCCCTTCGGATAACATCCGCTGCACTGTATATTCTTTGTAAAATCCCACACCATATTCCCGGAAATGTTTGCAGATTCCCATGGCTGCACCAGTTCTATGATAAGCCCCAATTCCTGAAAGGCTCTCTCCTGAAGGCTTTCAAAATATTTCTTTCGCTCTGTCACGATGGTTAAAAAGTTCAGCTTTCCAAGGAATGTTTCCAAAAAATAATCCGTACGCCCATCTCCTCCATCGATCAATACCAGCAGGATGCTGCTTTGCGGGATCCCTGCATACCTTCTAAGATAAGAAAAATTCTCCTGCAGGTAAATATAGGGAAGATAAAAAGGAATCCTTCCTTCGGATTCCCTTTTGTAATAATTCCCTATATAGTCTGATATCATTCTCTTTCCAAAAAATTTTGCCTTACGTCTGATGTTCATTGGAATTTTGGGTAGGGTCTCTTTTCTTGCATACGGAAGCAATTTTTCACAGGAATTCTCCATGAAAATACCATTCCCGCTGTCATACTAAGGCAAGCAGGATGCCCTTCACACTTTTTATCAATCTATGCAAGTCCCCGACGGCTCATTCCATTAAAATGAAGATAGCAGTTTTTCCAGCTCTTCAAAGCTTTCCACCTCATTGATCTTCGCACGAAGCCTTGCACTGTTAGGATACCCGGCCGTATACCAGGCCACATGCTTTCTCATTTCCCGGATGCCGGTGTATTCACCCTTACATTCCAACTGCATTTTTGCATGACGAAGCATCATATCCCTGACTTCTTCCAGTGTCGGCTTCTTTGGCAGCACTCCGGTTTTTAAATAGTCCCTGATCTGTCCGAAGATCCATGGATTTCCTCTGGCGGCACGTCCGATCATAATACCGTCCACACCTGTTTCTTCTATCATCTTCTTTGCAGATTCCGGTCCTGTCACATCTCCGTTTCCAATGACAGGAATAGACACCGCCTCTTTCACCTGACGGATAATATCCCAGTCTGCCTTCCCACTGTAATATTGCTCTCTGGTTCTTCCATGAACTGCTACTGCAGCAGCGCCGCACTGCTCCGCGATCTTTGCAATCTCCACCGCATTGACATGTTCCTCATCAAAGCCCTTTCGAATCTTCACAGTCACCGGCTTTTGAATGGCTCCTGATACCTTGGATACAATTTCTGCCACCAGCTTCGGATTTTTCATAAGAGCTGAACCCTCTCCATTTCCCGCCACCTTCGGCACCGGACATCCCATATTAATGTCCAGAATAGCAAATGGCTTCTCCTCGATCCTTTTGGCCATCTCGCTCATGATATCCGCATCAGAACCAAATAACTGCAAGGATACCGGAAGCTCTCTTTCGTCAATTTCCATCAAAGCTTCTGTATTTTTATTGTTATAGTAAATTGCTTTGGCACTGACCATTTCCATGCATAAAAGACCTGCCCCCTGTTCCTTGCACAGCAGACGAAATGGCAGGTCAGTCACGCCTGCCATTGGTGCCAAAATCACATTGTTTTCCAGTGTTACATTTCCGATTCTCATACTTCTTCCAGCTTTTCTCCCAGGAAAAATACTTTATAATATGTCTCAAGGCTTTCTAACAAAGTCTGTCTTGTTCTCTGGATTTCTTTGATCTTTAACTCACTGCCGATGTCATCGAACAGCAAATCTCCCTCATCACAGGTTACATTTAATGTCAATGTGCCATCAGGTTCAAATCCAAAGGTCAGGATTCCACCTACATCTTCTGTAAACAAAACGCACAAAATCTGAAGGTCATCCCTGATCGTCTTTGGCAATCCGGTAAATTCCGGATTCAGGTAATATTTCTTTTCGTAGGAATTGGCCACGCAAAGTATTGTCATCTTATCTTCCATAAACAGTCATCCTCTCTTTTCTTGTCTGTTTGGCGTCTTCCTAAATACCATTCCAGACATTTACATCTCATCTAAACATATCCATAAAGCCCTCTGACCGACACTTCTCCGGAGCAGACGCTTTTTAATTGTCCGTCTTCACATAAAACAAGCAGGTTACCCAGTTCATCAATGCCCTTTGCGATTCCCTCAAAAGGTTCTTTTGGGTCTAAGACCCTGACCTGACTGTTTCTATTTACCAGTCTTTTCTCATACTGCCCTTTCAAAATAGAAAAGTCGCCACTGACTTCATACTTCTCATAAAAGCTTTCAAAATGTTTCATGGTCGCTTTCATGAGATCTTCCCTGGAAATTTTTTCTCCACATTCCAGACAAAGGGAGGTTGCTATATTTCGGATTTCCGGTGGGAATTCTAAAATATTTACATTGATCCCCACACCGATGATCACAACATAATCCTTTTCCCTTAAAAACATTTCTGTCAGAATCCCACAGATTTTCTTTCCATTTAATACAATGTCATTAGGCCATTTGATCATGGCTTTTTCCCCGGTCATTTCTTCTATGGCAGACGCTACGGAAAGTGCCATCACCAGGGTAAGTCCTGCGGCTCTTTCTGTCGGCAGCTTTGGTTCCAGGCAAAGACTCATGGAAACAGAAGACCCTTTCGGAGACTGCCAGGCGCGTCCCCTTCTTCCCTTACCTGCTGTCTGGGTGTCTGCAACGATCAATGTTCCATGAACCTTTTGTTTTTCTGATAAGATTTTACCATAATCATTGGTAGAATCCAATGTATCAAAGCAAAGGCAGGTTTTCCCTGCCCATGCTGTCTCTAACGTTTTCAATTCCATACTCATACAAAATAACGCACCGCCAAAATCAATGCAATGATCAAAAACAATGCACTAACGATGGCATACACATTTCCCCGCACTTTTTTTCTTTCTGAAAAGCTCACCGTAGCACCGATAAAATTCTCAATCGCTGCCAGAAAAAAGATCAGCATCTCAAATTTTTCTGTCCCTGTATCCTGAAAAAATACCAGTGCCATCAAAATGAGAATGATGACTCCCAGGACCAGATTCAATATACGGGTATATAGATAAGGTTCCCTTGTTTTTGAGTTCATTAAGATACTCCAATCGTTGCAAGCATCACCGCTTTAATGGTATGCATGCGATTCTCTGCTTCATCAAATACTACGGACTGTGGTGATTCAAACACTTCATCCGTTACTTCCATTTCTGTAATACCGAATTTGCTGTTGATCTCCTTACCCACAGTTGTCTCCAGGTCGTGGAATGCCGGGAGACAGTGCATGAAGATAGCTGTCGGTTTCGCATTTTCCATTACCTTTTTATTTACCTGATAAGGCATCAGCTCTTTGATACGTGTTTCCCATACCTCATCCGGTTCTCCCATGGATACCCATACATCTGTGTAGATGATATCTGCATCTTTGGTAGCTTCCTCCACATTTTCAGTTAATAAAATGCTTCCACCTGTCTGAGCTGCAATGCTTCCGCAGGTTGCTACCAGTTCCGGATCCGGAAAATAGTTCCTGGGGGCACATGCCACAAAATTCATACCCATTTTTGCACAGGTTACCATCCAGGAATTTCCCATATTATAACGGGCATCTCCCATATATACAAGCTTTTTACCTTTGATTTCTCCCAAATGTTCTCTAATGGTCAAAAGATCTGCCAGCATCTGGGTTGGATGAAATTCATTGGTAAGACCGTTCCATACCGGTACCCCTGCATATTTTGCAAGTGTTTCTACACGTTCCTGTTCAAAACCGCGGTATTCAATACCTTCATACATTCTGCCTAATACTCTGGCTGTATCTGCAATGCTTTCTTTTTTACCGATCTGGGAAGCCGACGGATCCAGATAGGTGCATCCCATCCCCAGATCATGGGCTGCTGTCTCAAAGGAGCAGCGGGTTCTGGTACTTGTCTTTTCAAAAATCAATACAATATTTTTACTTACAAGGTAATCCACACGAATCCCTTTTTTCTTTCTTGCTTTCAAATCCGCCGCCAGATCCAGTAAATATTCTATCTCTTCCGGAGTATAATCCAACAGCTTTAAAAAATGACGTCCTTTTAATAAATCCCAATTTCTCTCCATAGCGTATCTCCTCGTCTTCACAAACTTGTACCGCTATTTTACTATATTCTTCCACATTTTACAACTTTAACTTACTAAAGGACACTTTGACCCACTATTATTTTTACTTTTTTCAACTTACGCCCGAGGGGCAGGTGTTGCACCACGTAGTGTCAAGCGGAAGAGTCCGAGAATCCATTCTTAGAAACACTCCGCGAAACAGGCTCTCCTGTGAGCGGCTAGTGTTTCTTGAATTAGTCGAGGAGGATGGAGCCTGCGAAGTGGGGTAACACCTGTCTTTCGGGGCGTCAGTTAAAAGCCAAAAGAAAAATTAGTAACCTAAAGGGTGATATAGTAAAAGTAGCTCAGGTGCAAAAACAGGCACCTGGAAAGGTGCCTGCCATAAACTCTTTAATAGAAAACGTGATTTCCAATGACAATGTTCGCCGCATTCACACTGGATCTTGCAGATTTAAAATGTGTAAAGCTTCCTACATTGCTGGCTCCATTAATAGCCTCCTGTGCCGCCTGCAAACAGGAGCTTTTCACGCCGGAAGCCATGACCTGATGTACTCTTGCGCTTGCATAGGGAAACTGTCCCGGTGCATAAATCACATCTGCAATGGAATTTGGGTATCTTCCGCTTCTTACACGGTTCATGACCACTGCTCCTACAGCCAGCTGACCTTCATAAGGTTCGTTGCCGCATTCCAACTGGATCAGTGCTCCTAAAAGCTGTACTTCATTGCCATCCGCTTTTACTGCCTCATAGTTTTTCTTAAGCTCTGCCTTTTTTCTGGCTGCTTCTTTGGCCGCCTCAGCCGCACGGATCTGCTCCATGGTCTGTGCCTCACCTACTTCAAACTCTACTGAGGCATACTCTGCCTTGATATATGCTTCGCCGTCCTTGTATTTGATCTTCAGCCATCCGTCTTCTTCACCGATGACATCCGCTGTTTCTCCCCAGCCGATTAAGTCTCTTGTCTTAGATTCCTCTGATGCTTCTGCACGGATCTTCAGCGTTTCCGTAATGACTGTAGCCACATTGGTACAGTCTCTCTTAGCAATCTCCTTTGCATCCTTTCCAAAGGCCAGATATTGATTGGCAATATATCCTTCACAATCTCCTGATACGACTTTGGTCCATTCTGCACCCCGTTCGATCACATCAGCCGCACCACCTTTATAAAGACGTCCCACGGCTTCGGAAGTCTCACTTGCTTCCTGGCGAATCGTCACATATTCTTTTACATCCGGCATACACCGACTTCCCCATTCCTGCCAGACTTCATAATTCTCAAACTGCTCACAGGTCATAGGTTCTACGATGTCTGTAATTCCAGCATTCGCTCCCTCTCCCAGGGATGTAAACCCACAGACTGACATCCAGATCAGTGCCATTCCCAACAGACTTATCATCTGTTTTCTTTTCATTTCGCTACCCTCCATATTTGTTACGAAAATATTACGCAATCTTTTACGATTGTAACAAACAATACATTATATGTCAAATATGGAGAAAATATGCATGTTCAGAGATTTATCACCTGCGTTGTCTTGCTGCCTCGTACATCAATATCGCCGCAGCCACCGCTGCATTTAGGGATTCCAACTGTCCTTCCATGGGAATCTTTATATATTGGCCGGCAATTCGTGAAATCTCATCCGTCAGTCCGTTTCCTTCATTTCCGATGAGAAATGCACTGGGACCTTTGTAGGATGCCTCATCGTAAAAGTCTTTTCCTTTTAAATGTGCCGCATAGGTTGTGATCCCTTTTTCATGAAGCTTTCCTAAAGTCGTCTTCAAGTCATCAACATAGAGAAACGGAACCCGGTAGATGGAACCCATGGTAGAACGGATGGTCTTGGGATTGTAAATGTCTACACATCCTTTACTTAAGATCACGCCTGTCACACCGGCACCTTCCGCCGTACGCATCATCGTCCCTAAGTTTCCCGGATCCTGCAGATTTTCCAACACCAGAAGCAATGGTGCTTTCTGCTCTGTCAAATGGCAAAGCTCATATTTCTTCTGCTTCATGACCAACAAAATCCCCTGAGGTGTCTTCGTATCTGCTACATGCTCAAAGACCTCTTTTTTCAAAATCTCATAGGGGATGTCCTCAAGTTTTTCTGAAAGATTGCCCTTTTCCATCAGTTCTTCGCTGACATAAGCCCTTACGATTTCCTCCCGGGGTGCCTCCTGAAACATTTTGATGCCTTCTACCACATAGACGCCCTGTTCCGTACGCACCTTTGATTTTTTGATTAACTGTGCCAGATTTTTCACCTGAGCATTTGAAGTACTTGTAATCATATTATCTTGATAATGCCATGGCAATTTCGCACTGATATGGATCAATGGTCTTGTTCATTGCAAGGGCTTCATTAATATCAAAATCCTGAAACTCACCGTTTTGGTATCCCACAACACGGTTTGTTTTTCCTGCACAAAGAAGGTCGGCTGCCATAGCACCCATAATGGAAGCATACATTCTGTCCTTACAGGTTGGGCTGCCGCCACGCTGCATGTGGCCTAAGATCGTTGCTCTTGTTTCAATACCTGTGGCTGCTTCAATTCTTCTTGCCATGGAAGTAGAATGTCCGATACCCTCCGCATTGATAATGATATGATGCTTTTTACCGCGTTTACGGTTACGGATAATGTTATTGATAATTTCCTGTTCATCATAGTTATAGGTTTCCGGCAAAAGGATGTCTTCTGCACCGTTTGCAATACCACACCATAATGCGATATAACCTGCATGACGTCCCATAACCTCAATGATACTGCATCTTTCATGGGATGTAGATGTATCACGTACCTTGTCAATGGCTTCCATCGCTGTATTCACTGCAGTGTCAAAACCGATGGTATATTCTGTACACGCTATGTCAAGGTCGATGGTTCCCGGAACACCTACAGTGTTGATACCACCGTTTGCAAGACACTGTGCACCCTTAAAGGAACCGTCACCACCGATGACTACCAGACCATCAATGCCGTGCTTTTTGCAGATCTCAATACCTCTTTGCTGTCCTTCCGCTGTACGGAATTCTGCACAGCGGGCTGTATAGAGAATGGTACCGCCTCTCTCAATGGTGTCAGATACATCGGATGGCTTCATATCAAAAATATCTTCCTCTAAAAGTCCCTGATAGCCTCTTCGAATACCTTTCACCTGTTTTCCATTGTAGCATGCACGTCTTACAACGGCACGAATCGCAGCGTTCATACCCGGTGCATCTCCTCCACTTGTCAAAACACCAATCGTTTTGATTTCTTTATCTGCTGCCATGATTGTCCTCCTTATATCGCTTTTAGCGTTCTGATCTTAATATTATTTTCACCGAACTGCTGCTTTAGGGAAGCCAGCAATGAATCGGTAATTGCTACGTTTCTATTGGCGGGATACCTTTTCCACTGTTTTTCCTTTGCAAGGTAAGCTACCACAGGCACATCTCCTTCATAAGCCTTCAGGGAATTTAACATCCGGACTTCCAGCTGATGAAATGCTTCCTTGTCTGCAAACTGGATCCACAACTCTTTTTTCTCCTGTTCAAAAGGAATGATTCTCTCGCAGATCAGCCTGCTTGGCTTATCATCCTCATTAGAAACCCGTCCCTGCACAAATACTTTTGCATCTGTTTCCAGAAAACGGGCATTTTGTTCGTAATCTTTCGGAAATACAATGACTTCCATCGTTCCCAACAGATCTTCTATGGTAAGATAGGCCATCTGTTTGCCTGTCTTTGTTAATTTTACACTTTTTTCGCTGATAATTCCACCAACAATTGCTTTTTCGCCGTCTTTTGCCCTGGTAGCTCCAATCTCCTCATCCAGCATAAAATCAGCGGATGTATGGGAAATGGTCTTTCTCCATCGCTCCTCACATTCCTCCAGAGGATGTCCGCTTAAATAAACTCCCAGAACTTCCTTTTCCATGGCCAGAAGCTCCGCTTTCTCGTATTCCCCTACAGCGGGCATCTGGATTTCCAGGGATGCCTTCGTATCATCATCCACAAAATCAAACAAACTCATCTGTCCGGTCAGAGAATTCTTCTTTTCCCTTGCAGCATCATCCATGATGGAATTGTAGATGATCAGCTTCTGCTTTCTCGTTCCCTCCAGACAATCCAGTGCGCCGGATTTGATGAAGTTTTCAATGGTTCTTTTATTGACTTCTTTATTACTCAGCCGGTTGATGAAATCCTTCAGGCTTTTATAAGCTCCGTTTTCTTCACGCTCTGCCACAATGTTCTCGATCACAGACCGCCCAATGCTTTTGATGGCTGACAGACCATAGTGAATCCCTTTTTCACTGACAGAAAATCCTGCATAGCCCACATTGATATCCGGTGGCAGAATGGCAATCCCCATCTGCCGGCAGTTTAAAATATATTCAGCTACCTTGGATGGATTATCGATGACTGAGGTCATCAAAGCCGCCATGTATTCTATCGGGTAGTAATACTTCAGCCACGCAGTCTGATATGATACCACTGCATAAGCTGCCGCATGGGATTTATTGAAAGCATACTTTGCAAAATCTGTCATATTATCAAAGATCTTGTTGGCAGTCTGCTCCGGAATGCCTCTGCTGATACAGCCGGGAACCCCCTCTTCCTCGTTTCCGTAGACAAAGTTTTTGCGTTCCTTTTCCATGACGGAAGCCTTTTTCTTACTCATGGCACGGCGCACCAGATCGGCACGTCCCAGAGTATAGCCTGCCAGCTTCTGGACGATCTGCATAACCTGTTCCTGATAAACGATGCAGCCGTAGGTAGGCTCCAGAATGCTTTGGAGCTCCGGACAGTCATAGGTGATGGTTTCCGGATGATCTTTCCCTTTAATATACTGGGGAATAAAATCCATAGGACCCGGACGGTAAAGGGATATTCCCGCAATGATATCTTCCAGACTCTTTGGCTTTAACTCCTTCATGAAGTTTTTCATTCCCGCACTTTCCAGCTGGAAAATGCCCTCACATTTTCCTGTACCAATGGAGGCTAATACCTTGGAATCATCATAATCAATTTTTTCAATATCAATTTCCACGCCTCTGGTCTTTTTCACCATATTCACGGCATTTTGGATCACCGTCAATGTTCGAAGACCCAAAAAGTCCATCTTCAAAAGTCCCAGTTCTTCCAGCGTGGTCATGGTAAACTGGGTGGTGATGGATCCGTCGGAGCCTCTGGAAAGAGGTACATATTCATCTACCGCTTTCTGGCTGATGACAACTCCGGCTGCATGCATGGAGGTATGTCTCGGAAGTCCCTCCAGACGCTTTGCCATATCGATCAGCTCATGGATCTGTGGGTTTTCCTCGTAACTTTTGCGCAGCTCCGAATTGGCCTGCAATGCCTTGTCAATGGTAATATTTAATTCCTGTGGAATCTGCTTGGCCGTCTGGTCACAGAGCTGATAGGGAAGATCCATAACACGTCCCACATCACGGATGACACCCCGGGCTGCCAGGGTACCAAAGGTTACGATCTGTACCACCCGGTCTTTTCCATATTTTTTCACAACATAGTCAATGACTTCCTGACGCCGTTCAAAGCAGAAGTCCACGTCAATATCCGGCATGGATACTCGCTCCGGATTCAAAAACCTTTCAAAGAGCAGATTATATTTTATGGGGTCAATGGTAGTAATCCCCAATGTATAGGAAACAATACTTCCCGCTGCACTTCCTCGTCCCGGTCCGACCGCAATGCCATGGTCCTTCGCATATTTGATGAAATCCCACACGATGAGAAAGTAGTCCACATATCCCATCTTCTTAATGATGCCCAGCTCATAGCTTAGCTGGTCTTCCAATGCCTTTTCATGATCCGGATAACATCGCTCCAATCCCTCAAAGCACAATTTATTTAAATATTCCCATGAGGTGTAGCCTTCCGGTACATCATATTTCGGAAGCTTGGTGACACCAAATTCGATCTCCACCTGACAGCGCATGGCAATCTTGTGGGTATTTTCCAGTGCCTGCAGCGCATAGGGAAACAGCTCTGCCATCTCCTGGGGAGATTTCACATAGTACTGACCACCCTCATAGCGCATACGGTTTTCATCCGACAGCTTCTTGCCGGTCTGGAGACACAGCAAAATATCGTGAGGCTTTTCATCCTCCGCATAGGTATAATGGACATCATTGGTAGCCACCAGCTCGATGCCTGTATCCTGGCTCAGCTTCAAAAGCTCCATGTTGACCTTTCTCTGCTCCGGCAGACCATGATCCTGCAATTCCAGAAAGAAATTGCCTTTTCCAAAAATGGATTCATATTTTAAGGCGGCTTTTTTGCCCTCCTCATAAAATCCTCTGTTTAAATATCTTTGAACCTCTCCTGCCAGACAGGCACTCAAGGCAATGATTCCTTCGTGATATTGTTCCAAAACCTCCAGATCCACACGGGGCTTATAATAATAGCCTTCGGTAAACCCTTTGGAGACAATTTTCATCAGGTTCTGATACCCTGTCTGATTTTCCGCTAAAAGTACCAGGTGATAGTAGCGGTCCTCATGTTCTCCCACTTCCCGGTCAAAACGGGAACCCGGGGCTACATACACCTCACATCCCAAAATCGGATGGATCCCTTCCGCTTTGGCTGCACGATAAAAATCGATGACACCAAACATGACACCGTGGTCTGTGATTGCCACGCTGTCCATCCCCAATTCTTTTACCCGGAGAATGCATTCTTTTATTTTATTGGAGCCGTCTAAGAGGCTGTACTCCGTATGCACGTGCAGATGTGTGAAATTCATGTTCTACTCTCTTTCGAATAATAATCGTATCTGTTCAGTACCTTCCAGATACTTTTGCTTTTTTATTATACACAAAAAAGAGGAAACAAACAACGCTGTTTCCTCTCATTTTACTTACATTTTATTTATCTCTTTTGATCATGGAACTATCCCTTTTCTGCAGGGGTTTCCTCAAGATATCGGGAGTTTTTTATTTATTCTCCACCCATCATGAAATTGATCAGCCTGTCAATGTCTTCTCTTTCATACGCAATGACTTCCAGCTCAGGAATTTCACCGTTTGAGAAAATGTTTGCCATAGATACATACTGGCATAATTTGGATTTCAGATTTAATCTGTCACCTTCGCCTGTTACTAATTCTACTTTTCCTTTGCAGGAATCCACTACCTTAAAAAATGCATCGATGTTAGAAATATTTGTTACTTTCATTTCGATTCCTCCTAATTCATTCACTTTCATTTTCCTTACGCTGTCAGTATAGCATTGTTGCCAAAATTTGCAAGTGTTTTTTGTGCACTTTCACAGATTTGTGTACTTTTATTTCTATTGAATGAGGAAACAAAAGTTTTTTGGAGGAATTTACCATAGTAAAGCGATGCAAAGTCATCCTGCCTTATTTTTTCAACAAAATACGGTTTTCTGTAATCTCGATTTTGCCTTCTTTATATAGTCTTCCCACTGCACGCTTAAATGCATTTTTACTCATTTTAAATTCTCTCTTTATGATCTCCGGTGACACTTTATCGTTAAAAGGCAGCACCCCTTCAAACTCTTCGATTACCTGCAGCACATACTGCGCATCTTCATCCATCTGAAGGTGGGCTTTTCTTCGAATACTAAGATCCAGTTTCCCGTCGGCTTTCACTGCAGTAACACGGGCTTCAATGCGCTCCCCAATCTCATATTCCCCATGAAACTCTTTTGCAGGGATCAGACCGGAATACTGATCATCCACTGCCACGAAGGCTCCAAAGTTTCTGCTGATCTCATAGATCACACCATGAACCGTATCTTCCTTTTCATAAGGGGAATCTGTTCTTAAATATTCATAAACATTCATAGTTGCACAAAGGCGATTGCTCTTGTCGATGTACATGGCCACCAGCACTTCATCCCCGGTATGCACCCGTCTTGTCTGCTGCTTAAACGGCAGGAATAAGTCTTTTTCCAAACCGCAGTCTAAGAATGCGCCGATCTTTCCTACTTCCTTAACCGTCAGCACTGCCATCTCTCCCAGTGTCAGTTTTGGCTGGGCCGTGGTAGCAATGAGACGGTCCTTGGAATCCCTGTAGATAAATACTTCCAGTTTGGAACCGGTGTCTGTTCCTTCCGGCACCTGTTTCTTTGGAAGTAATACCTTATCCGGGCTTCCTGCCTCCGATGCAAGATATACGCCAAAATCTACCTTCTTAACAACCTCCAGTGTCTGTTTCTTTCCTAATTCAATCATGTTTTTCGTCCTCTCTTATATATTTTTACTGCACGCCAACCAGACTATGCCTCCCTAGCTTTCGCAGGCGTCGTCGCCTTCAACTAATTCCAAGAAACACTAACCGCTCACAGGAGAGCCTGTTTCGCGAAGTGTTTCTAGGAATGGATTTTCAGACTCCTTTGGCTTAACGCTCCGCCAGGGAGGCATAGCCTGGTTGCCTGATAGTGAAAAATTATAATGTGTTTCTAAACTCAACGATTGCAAATGATGTTCCTGCTTCATCCTCCAGGCTAACAATCACTTTGTCTTCTTCCGCATGTACTCTTGGATAGATCATATCTCCCAGCAATGCTGATTTTTTGTACTCTGCCCTCATCTGTGCAATATGGAAGTCCTGTGGAAGATAGGCACCTGCCATCTTCACATACTGTCCGTTATTGACATGATGATTCGTATCCAGATGATAGACTTCTACCGGAAAACTCTTCCGGCTTTCCATCGTTCCCGGCAGGGTGATTTTCCGATCCGCATATTCCATATCGTATTTTGGTTCCAGCTGATAGAGATTTAAAATTTCATCGTCCACCCTGGCAGGTCTTCCGTTTTCGGAATTCAGATAAGTCCAAAGACTGTTTGCATAGGCAAGGACTCTGCCATCTTCTCCGTACATAATAAAATTACGGCTGCCAAAGAATCTGTTAAACTCGTATGGCCAGGTTCCTGTCACGATTTTTTCTCCCAGCTTCGGATATTCGTTGACTACGATCTGCCATGCATTCAGCACCCATACACGGTGGAGCGCCTCCACTGCCTCCATACCATTCCCCAGATCCTCTGACTGGAAGGTACTGCAGTCCTGAAAATAGTTTAATACACCATCTAATGTTAATCTTTTATCTTCCCCGACCTCACTGAATCGGACTCTACTGTCCCAAGTATACATGTGTTTCCTCCTGATATATCATTCCCAGTATACACGAAATCCGAATGATTTCCTACTAAAATCTTTGTAAATTTATACTTATGCCGTTTCTTGCAGATAATCCCTGTTCATTCTATCATGATTCTGACAATATCAAATACTCTTCCAGACAAATCCCTTTTTCCATGATCTCCCTTGCTGCCTCTTCTCCCACATAGCGGTAATGCCATGGTTCAAAGATGATGCCTGTCTCTTCTGTTTTATTGGTGGGATACCGAAGGATAAAACCATATTTTCAACAGTTATCCCTCAGCCACTTTGCTTCCTTTGTATCTGCCTGCTTATCATCCAGAAGCTGATAATCCTTTGCTACAATATCCACAGCAAACCCTAACTGGTGCTCACTGGTTCCGGGATAAGCGACTGTTTTGGCCGCCTCCGCGTAAGCCTCTCCATAGCTCATGCCTTCTGCCATGAGCCTCTGCACCTTATTATCGTACAGTGACTTTTGCTTTTCAGTGCTGCGGTAAGCTGAACAAATCCAAAAATCAAGTCCTTCCCTTCTTCCGTCTGCCAGCATCTTCTTTAAAGATTCCACCGCCCGGGCATCAAAGTAATAGTTGTTTTCAATTTCTTCCAGCTCAGGCACATAACCTTCTTCCATGGCATGGGTAGGATTCACAAGAACAAGTTGCCACATTTCTCCTTCTGTAGTTTCTTCTTTTACGATTTGTCCCTGATTGATATTTCCTACCTTTTCCGGTTCTTCCATGTGGATTCCCGGTTGTTCTTTCACTGTGATTTTTTCCGGTTCTTCTTTTGCGAACACCATCTTTCCGCACAATACCCCCAGCAAAAACGCAGTCATGCAAAGTACCGCTATTTTTTTATGCAATCTTCGCTGCTTTTGCTGACGTTTCTTTTCCTTTAAAAAAAATTCTCTTTTCTGATGTATTATCATCGTCTTATCACCTCTTGAAACAAGGATATGAGACTCTTGTATCAAAAAGGCATATTTCGTGTATCATTTTTGCATATTTTGCTTGGCTCTGAACAGTTCCCATATTTTTATAATCACCTGTAAAACTTTGCTGAGAGCACGATATCCCCTATATTTTTCCGAAACAAATAAGCTATAGTTTCCCCGGCCTCTTCATAAACGCCATAAAGCTGGCATCCGATATCTTTTTCTTGTTCTTTCTCAATGTCTTCTGTTGGATTGAGTGTATCATAGGTCTCTGCAAGAGAAACTCCCAGATATTCCCCGCCCCAAATCTGTTCATAGATTGTTTCTCTGTAAAGGGCAATATTTTTATTGCGGACAAACAGCAGCAGCAAATCATATTCCTTCTTCGTCAGACTGATTATCTCTTCCTCCCGGCTTACCGAACGGGAGGCTGTATCAATTACAAGGTCATGGATCATAATCATACGTTCTGTCTTATGGTAACGCCGAAGAACCGTCTCCACTCTGGCCAGAAGTTCAATAATCTCAAACGGTTTTGTCAGATAATCATCGGCTCCCAGTTTCAATCCCCTTACCCGGTCCTGCACCGTGGCCTTAGCAGTCAGAAAAATCGTAGGAATCTCCAAAGGAGCAATATAATTCATCAGCTCATAGCCATCTACCTCCGGGAGCATCACATCCAGCAGAATCAGATCATAGCTTTTCTCTTCCAGTGCATCTGCCGCTGCCATGCCATCAAAGACGCAGTCGCATGCATAGCCCGCCTTTCTTAAGTTTACCGCTATTAAGTTGGAAATGGGTCTTTCATCTTCAACAACCAGAATCTGTGTCATCATTGCCTGCTCCTTTTCTATCGTAGCATATTAGTATATTGAATCATTGTATCATAATTGCATCAAAGAGAACCCGCTAAATCAACTATTCCGGGCATAAAAAAACTCAGCAGACTTCTCTACTGAGCTTTAGAAGCAGGGCTACAAGGATTCGAACCTTGAAATCATCTATCTTGCCACAATACAATACCTTCTCCGAATTTATTTTATCAAAACTTCTTTATGAATTAAAAACATCTTTACCGCCTTATTAATATAGGTGGCCGATTCGATCTGCTGGTGCGCTTCCTCAGCAGAAGCTATATAAAAATCATCATAATCGCTTGCTTCCCTCTTTCTCTGCAACTTAGCAAGCTTCCGTCCACATTCTTTTTCAAACATTTCCGTTGCTACATAATGCTGATTAAAATATGCCACTACATCTTTATGACGCTTAAAATCCACATCCGAAATTTCCAAAACTGCTTTCACCGAGTAGAATGCAGAGTACTAGGCTCTGTTTATAGCGTCTTTATAAAACTTCATACTTTCGCACAACTTCGCACTCTGCAATGTTTCCTCCGCCTGTGAAAATCTATAAGCACTTAAATCCCTTTGCTTATCTGTCATGCCACACGTACTCCCTCTCTTTTAATATTCCGGTAAAACGGCAAGGTATCAGACCAATAATCGAATACTTCCTGATTTTTAATGATCGGAGAAAGGCATTTACCATATTCCAATTCCAAATCAAATGCATAATCTATGACCCGATCTTCGTATTTCTTAATCTCTGTTTCAGAAATATTAACCAATATCAGAATATCAATATCAGAATTCTCGTTATAATCTCCTCTTGCATAAGACCCAAAGATAATCATGCTATTTACGCTACTTCCCAAACAATTCTTTACATCTGTTACAAATTGTTCAATAACATTCTTTGTTTCATCTGACAAAACAACCTCCTCCTTTACTATCACACGTTCCAAACGATAATAAGCATTCTTTTATGCTACCTTCCACAATACAATCTCCTCTTCCTTAATATTCTTATAAAATGGAAGAACATTTCCCCACTTATCCATCTGTGCTTTTACAATATCTATAATTGAAAAAACTCTGTTATACTTCATATCCATTTCTGAGTTCCATTCGATAAATCTGTCCCTTATATCTGAAACAGGAGCTTCTTCTATAATGATAGCAATATCAATATCACTCTCCGAAGTTTCTTCATGCCTTGCGACAGAACCATATAAAATTATCTGCAAAATATTCTGTTCAAATATATTTTTTAATCCGTCCACTAATTCGCAGATCATCTCTTCATTAAGCATCCATGTTCCCCCTCTCCTTATATTATTAACTCTTCGCTTTCCATCTAATCATCCGTAACTATGATTTCTTAACTATAGATTACCACATTTTGAAAACAGCAACAATTCAAATTCTACGACATAGCTTTAATATTTTCCCCGTTCTTTGCCATAGATGCATTGTTTTCAATCTTAATGGAGCTTAGCTCACCAACTTTTAAACGAAGGAACTATCAAGGGATTTAAAATCGGAAACCAATGGAAAAGTCCATAATATGTTAGATAAGTGTTCCCCCACACTCATATTATTTAGAGTACTACTACATTTTCCTTAGTTTTTCTTGCAGTTCTGCTATTTGGGCTTCTATTTTTTCCTTTTCTTTACGCTTCAACTCATAATCAGAATCTGGTATCCATTCCATGATTTCATCAGGCATACACTGAAAGTAATCACAAATACGACATAAGGTATCTGTAGTGACTGATTGGTTGTTACGCAATTTATTCACTGTTGCTGCACCAATTCCACTTGTATCAACGAAATACTTTTGTGTGATATGTTTTTCTCTTAATTTATTAAAAAATCTGTTATATTCTATTCTCATTCTATTTCTATATGCCTCCAACATTTTCATCTCTGATGATAGCATATAAACAAAACACCTTCAATAAAGAACAAAGAAGACTTTACCCTTTGTTATGTAGATTACTTATGGTTTTCATTAAAGCGAGGATAAATAAGCAAGTTTTTTCATCTCATTCCTCTAACTCCGGGGAAATATGATGACTTATTTAACGGTAATGAAAGTTTTTGGAATCGTAGTATTAAATTATAATTGAATCATAAATTAATTTGATCTTCATGGAGGTACAGTATGAACAAAGGATTTTTTAGAGGTTTATTTGACTTAAATCACGACGGCAAATTAGATCCGCTTGAAAGGGCAATGGATATTTACGCATTTGACCAGCTTATGAATGATTCTGATAAAGAAAATAATTCAGACCAAAACAATGACAGCTCCGACAAAGAGAGTTCAAAAAATTGGTTATAATAATGCCAGATTTAGTGTTATCCTTCTTTTAAACAACAAAGAACTCAGTAGAGATGTTCTACTGAGCTCTTAAGCAGGGCTACAAGGATTCGAACCTTGAAATGACGGAGTCAGAGTCCGTTGCCTTACCGTTTGGCGATAGCCCTTTATTTAATTGTACTCAATAGTAATTTACTACTGAGCTTTAACAGGGCTACAAGGATTCGAACCTTGAAATGACGGAGTCAGAGTCCGTTGCCTTACCGTTTGGCGATAGCCCTTTATTTTTGTTGTCTCAACGATGGCTATTTTATACTATATTTAAACAAAATGCAAGTACTTTTTTTGATTTATTATTTTTCTTTTCTGATTTATTATTTTTCCAGTAGAAAGTTTTGTTCTGACCAATCCGTCAACCAGCAAAAATCCATGAAAATCTGCTTTACAAATGAATAAAAGAACACCGCCAAAGTCATGTATTTTGACTCCAGCGGTATTCCTGTTATTAATCGTTCTGATTGCTCATCTCTTCCAGAATCTCAGCTTTCATTTTATAAAGCTTATCTGAGAGGTCTACATAGACCTCATGGGGGTTCACCAGACGTCTGGATTCTTCCCATACCGTTTCCTGCTCCCGTTTGCAGTATTCACGCATTTCCATGACACTTGGAGAGTCGTAGATACATTCTCCGTCTTTGAATACCTGTACCAGCAGTTCTCTCATTTCATAGGTACCTGCTTTGTATTTTGTCTTTTTCCAGGTTTCTACAGGGTCGAAGATACGAAGATCCTTGTCTGTGCTGAAGGTTTCATCTGCCAGACAGATCAGATCTGCATTGATCTTACCGGATTCTTTATCATAAATACGATAAACAGTCTTGTTGCCCGGGTTTGTAACCTTCGCTGTGTTTTCGGAAAGCTTGATCTTCGGGGTAAAGGTTCCATCAGGATTTTTAATAGCAGCCAGTTTATAAACGCCGCCGAAAGCCGGCTGATCCTTGGAGGTGATTAGGTTGGTGCCTACACCCCAGGATGTGATGGTTGCTCCCTGAGCCTTTAAGCTGTCGATGAGATTCTCATCCAGGTCACTGGAGGCAGAGATCACTGCGTCCGGGAATCCTGCCGCATCCAACATCTTTCTTGCTTTCTTGGAAAGGTAAGCAAGGTCACCGCTGTCTAAACGGATGCCGTATTTGGTCAGTGGAATGCCGGCTTCTCTCATCTCTGTGAATACCCGGATAGCATTTGGCACACCGGATTTTAAGGTATCATAGGTGTCTACCAGCAGAGTACATGCGTTGGGATAAAGCTCTGAATATTTCTTAAATGCAGTGTATTCATCCGGGAAGCTCATAATCCAGCTATGGGCATGGGTTCCAAGCACCGGAACATCAAACATCTGTCCTGCCAGTACATTGGAGGTTCCCGCACAACCGCCGATCATGGCTGCCCTTGCTCCGTAAAGTCCTGCATCCGGTCCCTGTGCACGGCGAAGACCAAATTCCATGATACCGTCACCCTTGGCTGCATAGACAACCCTTGCTGCCTTTGTAGCAATGAGGCTCTGATGATTAATAATATTTAAGATGGCTGTCTCCACCAGCTGTGCTTCCATAATCGGAGCAATTACCTTTACGAGAGGTTCCCTTGGAAATACGACCGTTCCTTCCGGAATCGCATACACATCTCCTGTAAAACGGAAATCTGCCAGATAGTCCAGAAAATCATCATCAAAAATCCCAAGTCCTCTTAAATATTCGATATCCTCAGGACTGAATCGTAAATTCTTCAGATAATCGATCACCTGCTCTAAGCCGGCTGCAATAGCAAAGCCGTTACCGCTTGGATTAGTTCTGTAAAATGCATCAAATACAACGGTATCATTGTTGTGATTTTTAAAATATCCCTGCATCATGGTCAGCTGATAAAGATCTGTCAGCAGGGTCAGATTTATGCCACTCATGTTTCTTCTCCTTTAGTAAACCCTGAATTATGATTCCGATAGCTTCTCGCCACCCATTCCCGCCGGAAGGTACTGACAACTATCAAAACAGTTACATTTTATTTCCTGTCCTACTATAGCACATTCTTTTCATAAATCCTAGCCTTTTCTTAATTTTCTTTACAGCTGTCTTGTCAGCATATTGCTATTCAATGCATTCCAGAAACGTCAGTATTTCATTGTATCAGCCCTGAATCATAATCCTACTCTTCCATCTGTCTTCCCAGAAATCCTGCGGCACAATATGCCAGTTTCTTTTCTGTCTCCCCCATTTTTGTCTTCCCATCCTTTGCCAGCAATATGACCGCCCCGATTACATCTCCCTGACAGATAATGGGACAAATGGTCTGTGGATATTTCTCCCCATTCATTTCCTTTATGATCTCCACATATTTACGCTCCTCCGGCTGTGCCTGCAGCTGGGTGCGCTCCTCCATCAGATGCTCCAATTCCTGACTGAGAGCCTTTCCAAGATATTCTTTTTTCGCTCCTCCCGCCGCTGCAATGACCTGCTCCAGATCCGTAATACACACCTGCATTCCCGTGGTCTGCGCCAGGCTGTCCGCATACTGACCTGCAAATGCTACCAATTCTCCCATGGGAGAATATTTTCTTAAGATGACCTCGCCGTTTTTCTCTGTAAAAATTTCCAGCGGAGTGCCTTCTCTGATCCGCAGGGTTCTGCGAATTTCCTTAGGGATCACGATTCTTCCCAGTTCATCTATCTTTCTTGTAATTCCTGTTGCTTTCATACATCGTCTCCTTTTCACGAGGCTTAATCAGCATTACTGTACAGATGTCACTATGAAGTAAACATTAACAACAAAAAGCCTCTGTCTACATTTTCTACTGTATGATAGTAGTATCTGTAAACAGAGGCATTTTATACCTGTTAGAAACGATAGGAAAGATAATAGATTACAGCATATGTTCTCTTAAATATGCCGGAGCGTAAGCACTTAAATATGCCGGAGCGATATCCAGTACAGTCTTACAGCCGCTCATTCCTTCTTTTGCCATGCGGTACGCTGCTCTTGCATAGGCTGCAATAACGCTGGAAGTGAATGCAGGGTTAGAATCCAGCTTTAAGCTGTATTCAATCACATTGTTGTACTCTTCGTCCCAGCCGGTCTTTCCACTTCTGATAACAAAGCCGCCATGTGGGATTCCACTGTGGTCTCTCTTCATTTCTTCCATGGAAATAAAATGTACTGTAGTATCGTAATCTGCAAAATAGTTTGGCATGGTCTTGATCTCATTTTCAATGCGTGCAAGATCTGCGCCTTCTTCTGCTACCACGAAGCATTCTCTTGTATGTTTCTGGCGGGTAGTCAGTTCCGGATTGGAACCGCTTCTTACCTGCTCCAATGCTTCATCTATAGGAATGGTGTACTGTCTTGCGTCTACAACACCCTCAATGCGACGAACTGCATCGGAATGACCCTGGCTGACACCTTTTCCCCAGAATGTATAATCCTTGCCTGCCGGGAGAACTGCACTTGCATACACACGGTTTAAGGAAAACATTCCAGGATCCCATCCGCAGGAAATGATTCCGATTTTACCGTTTTCTTTTGCTGCCGCATCAACTGCTGCAAAATGTTCCGGAATTCTTGCATGGGTATCAAAGCTGTCAATGACGTTAAAATATTTTGCCATTTCCGGTGTCTGTACCGGAAGGTCTGTTGCACTTCCGCCGCAAAGGATCAAAACATCCACTTCATCTGCATGCTTTGCTGCTTCCGTTGCCGGATATACCGGTACACCTTCTGTCAGGATCTTTAAGCTTTCTGGTGCACGTCTTGTAAATACGGCGGTAAGCTTCATATCCTCATTCTGTTTTACGGCACATTCCACACCTTTTCCCAGGTTGCCATAACCTAAAATACCAATTCTGATTTGTTCCTTCATGTCTCTTCCTCCAAAATAACTTCACATTTTATCTACTCGGCACTTTTCAATGCATAGCTTCTGTTAAAGATTACCTGATCCCATACGGAATCATTTACACTTAACGGATATTCTTCCTTCCAGCCTTCTAAAAGTTCACTGTAATATTCAGCCTTTTTATTCAGCAGCAGAGTCTGCATTCTGGAGACTGTTGCTTCTTTGTCAAGGTCTGTTGTTACCTGTGCAAGATAAAGTGCTGTTTCTGTTTCGATAACCTCAGACACTTCTCCTTCTTTTAAACCGTCTAAAGCAGTGATAAGCTCTGTAGCGTAATTGGTGCCGGTGCCATTACCATAGGTTCCGTTGGATGCAGTCAGTCCCTGTGCAGTTGCTGCACCTTCCATGGAATCTCCACCTGCCACAGCCTGTGCTGCTGCCGCCAGCTTGTCCTTTGATTCGGCAATCTCCTCTTCGGTCAGAGCGTCATCACCGCTTCCCTTGGATACTGTAATATATACAAATCCTCTCTGGGCAGCTTCTTCTTCGGTCACTGTCACATCCGCTGAATCATAGATTGCATTGACCACCTTGCTTCTGATGGTCATGAGGGTTAAGATTCTCTCCACCGTTTCCTGATCGGCAGTCATCTGCTCTTTGGCATCCTCATCATTTGCTTCCAGGAATTTTGCTGCAGCTTCGGTAATGGCTGCTTTTTCTTCGTCAGATACTGTAACGCCATATTCTGCAGCTTTTTCTTCCAGAATATAATATTCCTGCATCTGGCTCATAATATCACTTTTTAAGGTATCTCCGTAAGTTGTGCCGTTTCCGTAAAGATCCCTGCCATAGATTCCTTCTCCCAGTAAGCTTTCATAGTAGCTCTCTGTCTGAACCTGCTGGAATCTGAGGAAGAAGTTTGCTTCTCCCAATGTCATTTCTTTGGTACCAACAGTTGCCGCAATCTGGCTTCCGTCCAATACTTTGCCTTTGCAGCCTGTCATTCCAAGTGCCATACAAACAACCAGTCCTGTAACGACCAGTGATTTATGGAATTTTTTCATCGTATATGCCTCCTAAATTTTAAACTTCTGTATGGTATTATAATTTTTTTCTGCCCTCAGGGCAACTGATTTTCTGAATTTTTTATTTTAAATTCACGCTTGAGGACCTGCACTTACCCCACTTCGCAGGCTCCATCCTCCTCGACTAACCATAAGAACTGCTAATCACTCGCGCGAGAGCACGCTTCGTGAAGCAGTTCTAAGGTGGATTCTCGGACTCTTCCGCTTGACGCTGCGTGGTGCAAGTGCAGGCCCTCAAGCTGTAAACTCAAATATTAAGAATTTTCCAGAAGAATTGTCATATCCTCCAATAGATATCCCAAAATTTTTAATACGTTCGTCTCGCCCTTTTTATTATTTTTTCTTTCATATAAGAAATAAGGCGATTCTGCCGCCTGAAATTTCAGTGCTCCCTGATACCGCTCCACAAGCTTCGGAATGTTTGTGACTTCGATCTTCGCTTTTTCATACATGGTCAGCTTTAGACGGTTCGGATTTCCGGAAATTTCCGTGATATATAAGCTGTGGGCCATGGCCTTCAGCCTTGCAATTTCCAGAAGGTTCATCACTGCCTTTGGCGGATCTCCGAAACGGTCCGTCAGCTCTTCTAACATATCTTCGCATTCCTCTGCATTTTCAATGCTTGCGATCCTTTTGTAAATGTCCAGCTTCTGGGCTTCATTTTTCATGTAGGAATCCGGAATGTAGGCATCGGTCTCCAGGTCAAGAACCGTCTCATACTGCTCTTCCACTTTTGCAGTTCCCTTTAATTCCTTCACGGCCTCATTTAACATCTTACAGTAAAGGTCATATCCAACCGCCTGCATATGGCCATGCTGCTCTGCACCAAGCAAGTTTCCTGCTCCACGAATTTCCAGATCCCTCATAGCAATCTTAAAGCCGCTTCCAAGATCAGTAAATTCCCGGATGGCATGGAGTCTCTTTTCCGCAACCTCTGATAAATATTTTCCCCGGCGGTACATTAAGAATGCATAGGCCGTCCGGTTGGATCTTCCTACACGCCCTCTTAACTGGTAGAGCTGGGAAAGTCCCATCTGATCCGCATCATGAACGATCATGGTATTGGCATTGGAAATATCAAGACCGGTCTCAATGATGGTGGTGGATACAAGTACATCCGTTTCACCGGAAATAAATTCATACATTTTCTTTTCCAGTTCCTTTTCACTCATCTGACCATGGGCAAAGGCTACATTGGCCTCCGGCACCAGCTTCTCAATATGAGCTGCCACATCTGCAATGGCATTGACCCGGTTATACACATAATATACCTGTCCGCCTCTTGCCAGTTCCCTGTGAATGGCGGCTCTGACCATCTCATCATCATATTCCATGACATAGGTCTGGATCGGCAGGCGGTCCTGTGGTGCTTCTTCCAGCACACTCATGTCTCGGATCCCAATGAGACTCATATGAAGCGTTCTTGGAATCGGGGTGGCTGTGAGAGTCAGCACATCCACATTTTCCTTCAGCTTTTTGATCTTCTCCTTGTGGGTAACACCAAAGCGCTGTTCCTCGTCAATGATCAAAAGACCTAAATCTTTATACTGTACGTCTTTAGACAACAGTCTGTGGGTCCCGATGACAATATCCACCAGTCCCCGTTTCAGATCCTCCAGCGTTTTTTTCTGCTGTGCGGGAGTTCTGAATCTGCACATCAGATCCACCCTTACCGGAAACTCCTTCATACGCTGAACAAAGGTATTGTAATGCTGCTGTGCAAGAATGGTAGTAGGCACCAGATAGACTACCTGCTTGTTTTCCTGTACCGCCTTAAAGGCTGCACGAATGGCAATCTCCGTCTTTCCGTAACCCACATCTCCGCAGATGAGACGATCCATAATCTTGGTGCTTTCCATATCCTGCTTGGTAGCTTCAATGGCATTCATCTGATCTTCCGTCTCCTCAAAAGGAAACATTTCTTCAAATTCTTTTTGCCATACGGTATCTTCTCCATAGACGAAACCATTTCGCTCTGCTCTGGCTGCATAAAGTGCCACCAGATCTTTTGCAATGTCCTGCACCGCACTTTTAACTTTCGTCTTGGTGCGGCTCCATTCGCTGCCTCCCAGCTTATTGAGCTTTGGCTTCTTCGCATCTGCCGAAGCATACTTTTGCAGATTTTCCAGCTGGGTTGCCAGAATATAGAGATTCCCGCCTCCTGCATATTCGATCTTAATATAATCCTTCAGCTTTTTATCAACTTCCACCTTTTCGATTCCCCGGTAGATTCCAAGTCCATGATTTTCATGAACCACGTAATCCCCAATGGATAGCTCCGAAAAGCTCTGGATCTTCTGCCCCTCATAGCGGGTCTGTTTTTTCTTCTTTTTCTTTTTTTCACCGCCGAAAATATCCGTCTCTGATAAAACTGCAAATTTCAGAAGTGGATATTCATAACCATGCTTTACATTTCCATATAATACAATGATTTCTCCGGGGCTTATGATCCTGCCCTCATCGTCACTGTAAAAGGCGTTTAATCCTTCTTCCTGAAGGTCGGCCGCCAGTCTTTTTGCTCTTGTACGGGAAGAACATAACAGTGCTGTCCGGTACTTTTCCTTCTTCCATCGTTTTAAATCTTTTGTCAAAAGCTCAAAACTGTTCTGATAGCTGTTGATTCCTTTGACTTCCAGCGCAAACCGGTTTCTCACCGTCAGTTCTCTGACCTTTGCATCCAGCATACAAAATGCCACACATCGGATGCCTTCAAGCTTTGCCAGAACTTCAGCCGCACCGGATACCTGATGTGCTTCCTCAGGTGCAGCTTTTCCCTGGTCGATCCGGTTTTTCATGCTTTCGCAAAATTCCTTCTCTACTGCATCTGCCTTTTCCACCAGGCGGTTGGGCTCGTCTAAAAATACGATGCTGTCGGCATCAGAGAAATATTGTAAGAAGCTAATGCTTTCCTTGCCTCCAAATCCATCGGGCTCCTTCGCAGGATAGAGTTTTACCTCCTCCAGATTTTCGATGGAGCGCTGACTTTCGGCATCAAAGCTTCGGATGGAATCCACTTCCTCATCCCAAAGTTCAATACGCACCGGTACATCCTCTGTTAACGGGAAAATGTCGATAATTCCTCCACGGATGGCAAACTGTCCCTTACTCTCTACCTGACCGACTCTCTCATAGCCCATGTCAGCCAAAACTGTTTTCAGGGCATCCAGCTCAATGATGCTTTCCATAGTAATAGTCAGAATCTGGCTTTTTAGTTCCTTTAATGTTTTTACTTTCCCCATACAGCCATCGATGGTAGTGATGATGGTCACATCCTCCTCTTCCACCAAAGCCTGCAAGGCTAAGAGTCTTTGTTCCTCCAAAAGCTTTCCCTGAACATCTGCATGGGAAAAGAGGAAATCCTTTGCAGGATAAAAGTAGACATTCTTGCCAAAGATCTTATATTCCTCCAGAATTTCCTTCGCCTTCAGCTCATTGTAGGTAATCAAAAGCTTCTTATGGTAAGGCTCTCCCAGACAGTATGCCAGATGTGTTTTCTGGGAATCGATACATCCTGTCAGCAGCTGCACACCTGTTTCCTTATGAAGTTTTTCCCGGACTCTGGAAACAGATTCCAGTTCCTGTAATGGGGATGTTAAACTTTTCATACGCTTATTTCTTTCCGTTAAACTGGTTCATGGCAGAGGCGATGCCTTCTGTCATGATGGTCACAACTGCCTTTCCTGCTTCTTCAAAAGCATCCTTCATAAGGGGCTGTTCCTCCTTTGAAAAATGTCCCAGCACATAATCTGCCAGGTCATAATCCGCAGGCTTTTCTCCTACACCTACCCTCACTCTTGGGAACTTCTGATCTCCGAGATGAAGAATGATATTTTTAATTCCATTATGTCCGCCGGCACTTCCCTTTGCCCGGACACGAAGCTTTCCCGGAGCCAGACTGATATCATCGTAAACAACGATCAGCTCTTCCTCCGGATCGATCTTATAAAAATCCATGCACGCACGGATACTCTCTCCGCTTAAATTCATAAAGGTCTGGGGCTTTAAAAGAATCACCTTCTGACCTTCGATATAGCCGCTTCCGTATAAAGCTTTAAATCCTGCCTGCTTCACCGGAATCTGATACTTATCCGATAAATAATCTATGACGCCAAAACCCGCATTATGTCTTGTATTCTCATATTGCTTTGTGGGGTTTCCCAATCCTGCGATAATATACATCTTTTCTCTCCAATTCTCTTTCTTACGCATCTTTACAGTATACTTATAGTTTCCGCACTTTTCAAGGCTTCTTCAAATAAATCACCCTTTAGGTTACTAATTGGTTTATCATTTTCTTTCAAGGGACGCCTGTGGCAGCCTCTATCCGTGCACCGCAGGCGTCGGGGGCTCCAACTAATCTAAGAACATCTAATCACTCGCAGGAGAGCCTGCTTCGCGAAGATGTTCTAAGATGGATTTTCCGCCCCCTTTGGCCCAAATGCGGTGCACAGACAGAGGCTGCCCCGGGCTGTTCCTTGAAGAATATAAGTAAAATGCCAAATAATACAAATCATATAAATCAAATGCCTATGATGACCTAATTTTAAGTTTTAAAAACCAGTCGTTCAAAGCTGGCAATTCATTCGAATGGATAATATCAACAAAGAGAAACAATCCACAACAATGATGGATAATTGTTTAATTTGGAATTCATAAAATTTATCTCTTAAATTTTGCTACTAACAGCCCGGGAGGTAGGTGTTGCACCACAGTGCGTTAAGCCAAAGGAGCCCGAAAATCCTGTCTTAGTATCACTCCGCGAAGCAGGCTCTCCTGCGAGTGGCTAGTGATACTTAGACATAGTTGAGGGGGACGACGCCTGCACTGTGGGGTAACACCTGCCTTCCGGAGCGTCAGTTAAGAGGGAAGAGAAAAAAATAGTAATCTAAAGTGCCCTTTAGTTGACAAACCAGAAGCATAGAAAACGGGGAACCATAGGTTCCCCGAAGTTTTATACCTGATATCTTTCGCTGTTTTCCACAACGACCTTGATCTCGCCTTCCCCTTTATGGACGGTGTTGGCACGGATGGTAGTATTGCTCTCCACCACACAGTTTTCTATGTAAGTATTGTCTCCCAAATATACATCATTCATAATGACGGAATTTTTCACCACGCAGTTGCTTCCCACAAATACTTTCTTAAACAGCAGGGAATTTTCCACGGTGCCGTTAATGATAGAGCCGCTTCCGATCAATGCATTTTTTACATTGGAACCCGGATTATATTTTGCCGGCGGCAGGTCATGTACCTTAGAGTAAATGGTTGGATAATCTGTCAGGAAATGCTTCCTCACATCCGGTTTTAAGAAATCCATATTCGTTTCATAATAGGATTCCACGGAGGAAATGCTGTTCCAGTAGGATTCCATAGGATATCCGTAAATGCGCTTTACATTTTTATAGCGGATCAGAATATCCGTCACAAAGTTGTAATGCTCTTCTTTGACACTCTTTTCAATGAGTTCAATGAGCTGTCTTCTGCGGATGACATAGATACCACAGGATACCGTCCGGGAGTCTGAAGCCAATGGTTTTTCTTCCATATTTACGATACGGCCGTCCTCGTCCATGGTCACCACACCAAAACGGCTGATGTCAGTGTTTTCCGGCATTTCCTTGCATACCACAGTAATGTCAGCCTTTTTCTCAATATGATATTCCAGAACCTTGTTATAATCCATTTTATAGATACCGTCTCCGGAAGCGATGACCACATATGGTTCATGGCATTCCTTCAGCCAATCCAGATTCTGATAAATAGCATCGGCTGTTCCACGATACCAGGAACTGTTTTCTGAGGTGATTGTTGGTGCAAACACATAAAGTCCGCCCTGCTTTCTTCCAAAATCCCACCATTTTGCAGAACTTAAATGCTCATTTAAGGAACGTGAGCTGTACTGGGTCAGCACTGCTACACGGTTGATCCTGGAATTGGACATATTGCTTAATGCAAAATCGATGCTTCGATAGCTTCCTGCAAAAGGCATGGCTGCAACAGCCCGCTTGTTGGACAATTCTCTCATTCTGTGGTTATTGCCACCTGCTAAAATAATACCAACTGCTCTCATTCTCTGTCACCTGCCTTGATTATAGATTTTCCGCTTTCCAGAATGCCATCCGGATAGTCTTCCGGTGTGGTGTTTCCTGAAATAGCTGTATTCTTTCCGATCTTCACATTCGGCGGAATATAGGAATCTTCCCCTACAGTTACCAGTCCAAAGGAATAGATCTTTGGCTGAAGCTGATTTGGTATTTCCTCACCAATACCCATCACAACACCTTCACTGACCTCTACATCCTCGGCAATGATGGCTTTGTCAATGACTGCTCCTTTGCCAATGATGGTGCCCTTCATAATGATGGAGTCACGTACCACGGCACCTTCCTCAATGGTAACACCGGAGCCGATCACAGAATTGGTAACCTCGCCGCAAATGGTAGAAGCCCCGCTGATTAAGCTTCTTGTAACGCATGCATCTTTGGAAATATATTCCGGTGCAATAGCATCAGCTTTTGTATAGATCTTCCAGTATTCTTCATACAGGTTAAATTCCGGAATAATGTCGATAAGTTCCATATTGGCTTCCCAGTAAGAGCCCAGAGTACCTACATCCTTCCAGTAGCCATTAAATTCATAAGCAAACATCGGGTTGCCGTTTTCGAAACAGTAAGGAATGATATGCTTTCCAAAGTCGCAACCCGGCTGTTCTTTTTTGTCAATGAGTGCCTGACGAAGTACCGGCCAGCTGAATATGTAAATACCCATGGAAGCCAAATTGCTTCTTGGATTTTCCGGTTTTTCTTCAAATTCCGTAATCTGATTATTCTCATCTGTAATGACAATTCCAAAACGGTTTGCTTCTTCCATAGGCACCGGCATGGCTGCGATCGTCACGTCCGCACCGTTCTCCTTATGGAAATCAAGCATCAGTTCATAATCCATTTTGTAAATGTGGTCACCGGATAAGATGAGTACATAATCCGGATGATAGGTATCAATATAATCAATGTTCTGATAGATTGCATTGGCTGTTCCGGTATACCACTCACTGTTGGTACTCTTTTCATATGGAGGGAGAATTGTAACTCCGCCATTGTTTCGGTCCAAATCCCATGGCATTCCGATGCCAATGTGGGTATTTAATCTAAGGGGCTGGTACTGGGTCAGAACCCCTACAGTATCAATTCCTGAATTAATACAGTTGCTTAAAGGAAAATCGATGATACGGTACTTCGCTCCAAAGGATACCGCAGGCT
The DNA here is from genome assembly GCA_945786935.1 of uncultured Lachnoclostridium sp. Taxonomy (GTDB): domain Bacteria; phylum Bacillota; class Clostridia; order Lachnospirales; family Lachnospiraceae; genus HGM12587. The sequence continues at coordinate 16,489 of CALZFY010000006.1, read as the reverse complement.
TTGCCACCTTTGCTGTCAGGACTCCGAGACGGCTCCCCTGTCCTCCGGCCAGAAGCATTGCGATCATTTCTTTTTTCATTTTGGGATCACCTCTTTTGTATTGTTGTTACTGTTCACTTACGTTCCGGTAACGTATTGTTATTTATTTGCTTATTATAGCATATTAAAGTTTGAAATTACATAGATTTCGGAGTATAATTTACCCAAAAATAAAAAATATCATGAAAGGTGGACTTTTATGTATCAGATACATTTTGATAAACCGCAGCACATTCATTTTATCGGAATCGGTGGTATCAGCATGAGCGGTCTTGCTGAGATACTTTTGGGAGCCGGATTTACAATTTCGGGTTCTGACTCCAGACCTTCTGCCCTGACTGCACATCTGGAAGGCTTAGGTGCCCGCATTTTCTACGGTCAGTGTGCTGAAAATGTTTCTGCTGATTACGATTGCGTTGTGTATACGGCAGCGATTCACCCGGATAATCCGGAATATGCCCGTTGCGTGGAATTAAATCTCCCCATGCTCTCCCGTGCAGAGCTTCTTGGACAGATTATGAAAAATTATAAGACCTCCATTGCTGTTTCAGGAACCCATGGAAAGACAACTACCACCTCCATGTTCTCTTCCGTACTTCTGGCAGCAGATGCTGACCCCACCATCTCTGTGGGAGGTATTTTAGAAGCCATCGGAGGCAACATCCGGGTAGGAAAGTCCCAAACCTTTATTACCGAAGCCTGTGAATATACCAACAGCTTCCTGTCCTTTTATCCTACCATGAGCATCATTCTCAATATCGAAGAAGACCATATGGACTTCTTTAAGGATTTAGATGACATTATGAATTCTTTCCGGCTCTTTGCAGGGCGTCTTCCAAAGAATGGCGTACTCATTATTAATAAGGAAATAAAAGATTATGAAAAGATCATTGAAGGGCTGGAATGTAAGGTCTTAACCTACGGTATGGATCCTTCCTGCAGCTATCATGCTGAAAATATTTCCTTTAATGAACAGGGCTTTGGAGAATTTGATGTGATGCACCACAGCATCTGCCTGGGACACATTGTCCTTCGGGTACCGGGTCTTCACAATGTATCCAATGCGCTGGCAGTCATTGCCGCAGCAAGAAATCTTGGAATCTCCATGGAACAGATCCAGGCAGGACTTCTTGGATTTTCCGGTACCAACCGCCGTTTCCAGTATAAGGGAACCTTAAATGGAGTCACCATCATTGATGACTATGCCCACCATCCAACAGAGATCCGAGCAACCATGGAAGCAGCCAAAAACTACCCTCACCGGGAGATCTGGTGCATCTTCCAGCCTCATACCTATACCAGGACAAAAGCTTTCTTCCATGATTTTGCAAAAAGCCTGTCCCTGGCAGATCACATTGTTCTGGCAGACATCTATGCCGCCAGGGAAACGGATACCTTAGGCATGAGTTCTGCACTGTTATGCGAGGAGATCAAAAAACTTGGAGCAGACTGCCACTATTTCCAGACGTTTTCAGAAATTGAAGATTTTGTAAAATCACATACTGTCCACGGAGATATGTTGATAACTATGGGGGCAGGGGACGTTGTAAATATTGGAGAAAACTTACTCCGCAAATAATTATCCACATTATCCACATATCATTGGGGAAAATTATCCATGTTGATATGTGGATAATTTTGTGGACAAGAACCCCGAAGTTCGTATTCCAAAGCACATGGGGATATGCTATAATTTATCGATGCCAGGGTAGCAAAAGTCAGACATATGTATAAAAATGTCCGACTTATCATCGATGGCAATTATCTGGATAGGAGGTGCAAATATGGCAGAATTTAAGATTCAAAAACCCGGCTACACATCTGTAACCTGTGTATCGGATCTCTTTATCGAAAACTACATGCCCGGTGCAAACGGAGACTATGTAAAGATTTATCTTTATCTGCTCTACTGTGTGAAAACTGACAAGGCACTCTCTGTCCAGTCTTTGGCAGACCTGTTCCAATGTACGGAAAATGATATCAAACGGGCATTAAAATACTGGGAAACCAAAGGACTTCTTTTCATGGAAGAAAATGAATTGCAGGAGATTATCTCCCTTTCCTTAACCGATGGTTTGCAGGAAGCACCAAAGGCACACCTGGAAGAGACTACTCCTCCCAAATCCTCTGTCCCTGCTCCTCAAAAGCACAGCTACTCTGCAGATGAAATGAAAGAATTTAAGGAACGTTCCGAGATTCGGCAGCTGCTCTTTGTGTGTGAACAATACATAGGCAAGCAGCTGACAAGGACCGATTTGGAAACCTTACTTTATTTTTATGAACAATTACATTTTTCCACAGACTTAATTGAATATCTGGTGGAATACAGTGTCTCCAAAAACAAACGAAGCCTTCGCTATATGGAGGCCGTGGCATTGGAATGGCACAAAAAAGGCATCAAAACGGTAGAGGAAGCCAAGCTGGATTCCAAGCCTTATTCCAGAGAATGCTACATGGTATTAAAGGCACTGGGCATCAACAACCATGACCCGCTGCCTGTAGAGGTTTCCTATGTGAACCGCTGGATGAAGGAATATGGCTTTACCATTGATGTGATCTTAGAGGCATGCAGCCGCACCATCATGCAGATCCATGCCCCCAAATTTGAATATGTGGACGGCATCTTAAAATCCTGGAGAGCCTCCGGGGTTCATCACCTGTCTGATGTAGAACGGCTGACAAAAGAGCATAAGGAACGTCAGTCTGATAAGCCATCCACAGAGAAACAGCCTACGACCCGCTTTCATAATTTTGAACAGCGAAACTACGATTTTAAGGAACTTGAAAAGAAACTGTTTGTAAACCTGTAATTTTACAAAGGAGAATGTACCGTGAACCTGTCTGCTGCAAATTACGATGCCATTATGCGAGAATATGACAATCAGCGTCTGGAAAATATGCGTGCCTTAAACAAACGTACCCAGGAAATTTATGAGAAATTTCCCCAGATCAGGCAGATCGACGAACAGATTTCCGATCTTGCGGGAGAATATGCTGCGTCCTTTACTACCGAAGGCGCTATGACTTTTTCCCAGTACCGTAAAAAGCTGGCAGATCTTCGCATGGAAAAAAAGGCTCTCCTCACCTGCTTTCACATTGATCCCAAAGTACTGGAAATGCAGTATCATTGTCCGGACTGTCAGGATACCGGTTACATCGACAACGAAAAATGTCACTGTTTTCAGCAGAAGATCATTGATGAAATGTATCAGCAGTCCAACCTAAGAGGCATCTTAAAGGCTGAGAATTTTTCTACCCTTTCTTATCAGTATTACGATAAAGAAAACATGGAATCCATGAAAGCAACCGTGGAAACCTGCAAAAAATTCACAGAAAATTTCAATAAAAGCTTTGAAAACATTTTATTATGTGGTACTGTAGGGATTGGAAAAACGTTTCTTTCCAACTGTATTGCAAAGGAAATCTTAGATCAGGGGCACAGCGTACTGTATCTGTCCGCATTCCAGCTCTTTGATCTGATGGCCAAAAATTCCTTTTCCGGCAATAAGCAAAAGGAAGAATCCGTTGCAAAGCAGTACCCCCATATCTTCGAAAGTGATCTTCTCATTATTGATGATCTGGGTACTGAATTAGCTAACAGTTTTACGATGGCAGGTTTTTTCCTCGTAATTAACGAGCGGATCCTGCGTAAGAAATCAACCTTGATTTCTACCAACCTGTCACCGGAAGAAATATTAACAACCTATACGGAGCGAACCGCTTCCCGCATCATCTCCAATTATACGATGCTTAAATTATCCGGAAGCGACATTCGTCTCAAAAAGAAACTAGGAGGATTTTAAAGAATGACACAACGCAGTCTTCGCACCATCGAAACAATTCCGGTAGGACCTTTGGGAATCATCCCGTTGGCCAGCTGTGCAGAAATCGGCAAGTCCGTTGACCAGTACCTTGTGAACTGGCGTCATGCAAATGATTCCGAACACAAGTCCAGCATTATCTTTTCCGGATATGAAAAGGATTCCTATATTGTGGATGCTTCTGTTCCACGTTTTGGTTCAGGAGAAGCAAAGGCTATCATCAGCGAATCTGTCCGCGGTAAAGACATTTACCTGATCGTTGATGTATGTAACTACAGTTTAACTTATTCTTTATGCGGCCATACCAACCATATGTCCCCGGATGACCACTATCAGGATTTAAAACGTATCATTGCAGCCATCGCAGGAAAGGCAAGAAGAATCAATGTGATCATGCCGTTCCTTTATGAAAGCAGACAGCATAAACGCTCTTCCAGAGAGTCCTTAGACTGTGCACTGGCCCTTCAGGAGCTTGTCAGCATGGGTGTTGATAACATTATTACCTTCGATGCACATGACCCGCGTGTACAGAATGCGATTCCGTTAAACGGATTCGAAACTGTGACACCGGTTTACCAGATGATCAAGGGTCTGTTAAACAATGTGGATGACATTAAACTTGACAGCGACCATCTGATGGTCATCAGCCCGGATGAGGGTGCTACCGGACGTGCCATCTATCTTGCCAGCATTCTTGGCGTGGATATGGGTATGTTCTACAAACGCCGTGACTATACAAAGATTGTTAATGGTAAAAACCCCATCGTTGCTCATGAATTCTTAGGCTCTGACTTAAACGGAAAGGACGCCATCATCATCGACGATATGATTTCCTCCGGCGACAGTATGTTAGACGTTGCACACCAGTTAAAAGCCCGTGGAGCAGGCAGAATCTTCGTATTCTCCACCTTCGGTCTTTTCACCAATGGTCTTGCAAAATTTGATGAAGCTTATGAGTCAGGTCTTATCTCCAAGATCTGTACCACCAATACCGTATATCAGACACCGGAGCTTTTATCCAGAGACTGGTATGTAAGCTGTGATATGAGTAAATACATTGCACTTCTCATTGACACCTTAAACCACGACGGTTCCATCAGCGAGCTTTTAGAGCCTTTTGAGAGAATCAATACTTTTGTGGAGAAGTATAAAAGTAAACAATAACTTAAAATTGCACTATTCCGCGAGGGTTTTCTTTAGAAAATCCCGAGTTTTGCAAGCAAAAATCCCATTGCGAAGCAATTTTAAATGGATTTTTGCATCGTATCTGAAAGATACGATAAACAGAAATAATAAGGTATATAGTTTGAGCCGGGTCCTAAGACCCGGCTCCTATTTGTTATCACCTGTTTACTCGAATGTATAATGTCTGCTGCCGACTGTCTGTGCTTCCTTTCCGGGAAGCATGATCACTGCAGTCGTACCAACCGGTACCTCCACTTCCAGCATGAACTTTTCATTTTCTTTTCTCCAGTTTACTGTGATCTCACCATATGGTGTTCCCACATTTCCCCTTGCCCATGTAATATCATCAGTCACCACAGGTTCTACTTTGAACTTCTTATATCCAGGCTCGATCATATCGACACCTAAGGTTCTGCGGTACAGGAAATCTCCTACGGCTCCGGAAGCATAGTGGTTGTAAGAGATCATCATGTCAGTTCCATCATCTCCAATGGGGCAGTTTCCGTTTTCGTCCAATCCGTCCCAACGTTCCCAGATAGTTGTGGCCCCTGATTTTACCTCATAGAGCCATGACGGACATTTTTCATTTAACAGCATCTTATATGCCACATCCACATAACCATTGTCTGCAAGGGCAAATAAAATGTATGGGGTACCTGGGAAGCCTGTTCAGTGTCTTTCTGTAAGCACTGTCATCCTCCACAACAGCAATCCTTACCATAGGTACTCCCTCCTTGGCAGCTTATATGCCCTTGATTTTCCTACGAAAACCCTCTTGTAATCATCGTTTCTGCACAGTTACTCTAATTCAATATAATATTTCTTTACATTGTCCCGTAACTGTTCAAACAATGGACAATAAATATTGATAATATCCTTAAATTTTTCCTTCGCTAACGTTCCGTCATAATCATGTGCAAGCAAATTTCTGGCTTTCAGCATCTGCATCCACTGATCATCATTGATGATCCTATTTAGAAATGCCTGCTGCAGTGTCTCCCTGGGAGAACCAACCGAAAAATCCAGAATCTCAAGTTTCTTGATCAAGATATCTTTCATCACTTTCCATGCAATGTCGAAGGTCAGATTGTAATTCATGATCGTACCTTCCAATACAAAATCTGCATCCGGATCAGCATTCTTACTCTTCTTCAGAGTATCCAGGCATTTGCAAAATGTTTGATATCGGTTAATATATTTGCTTTCCATACTTATGAATATCCTCCAACAAAAACTCGTTATGAATACTGTCGTAATCAAAAATATCTATTTTACGAAGTGTTTCGATCTGTTCTAAATCTTCTTCCAGCTTTAACAGATCTTCACACCCATATACAACAAAATCTATATCGCTTGTGGGACCCGCTGTGCCTGTAGCAAAGGAGCCAAATAAATCCAGTCGTTTTACTCTATTCTTTTTACAAATCTCTGCTACCTTTTCGATTAATTCAGGTATTGGCATTGTGTGCATGTTCTTCCCCCAACAAAAATCGGCTATACTAGTTGAATTTAGTATAGCCGATTTTCTTTCAAAAGACAATTCTGTCAGCAAATTTAACGTTCATAATTGCTCCCACAATTACCGGATTTATATAGAAGCCTCCAGACTTTGCATCCAGTTCTTCCTTCGAAGCACAACGAGAGAAATACCGAACCGGACACATTCTTCCAGTGATAAAATGAAATAGACGTAAGGGATTGTCAGCTTTAAAACAAAAGCTGCCAGCAGACCAAGGGGGACACCAAATCCCCAGGTTCCGATCATGTCAATAGCCATGACATATTTTGTCTTTCCTCCGCTTCGTATGATACCGCCGCCCAGAATCATATTCAGTACCTTAAATGGTGCAACCATAGCATAAGCATATAAGATCTGCCGGGTAAGCTGCTTTACAGAAGTCTCCACCTGATAGATTTCCACATAGGCGGAACTGGTCAGAACAATCACGATGGACAGCACAACGGAGCCAATCATGCCATACACAAGCAGCTTCTTTGATGCCTCATATGCCTCATCATATTCCCGATTCCCCAATTTCTTTCCGATGATCACACCTGCTGTCTGAGATAGACCGCACAGTGCACCAATCATCAGCCCCTGGATCGGGTTGATCAATGTCATGGCCGCAGTGGACTCTGTTCCCATGTGTCCGTAAATTCCGGCATAAACATTTTCCCCAAGACTCCACACAACTTCACACACAAGAATCGGAAGCAGCATGGCCAGATATTGTTTCCAGTGAAATGTGCCGGCTGATTTTTCATTTGAGGATGACTTTCCAAACCGTAAATCCTTCCCTTTCATCATCCACAGCAGCAGCAGATTGACCCATTGGGACACCACTGTGGCAATGGCAGCACCCTTTGCACCCATAGGGGAAAATCCGCATTTTCCAAAGATGAGTATGTAATTTAATCCTGTGTTTAAAACTGCAGATGCAATACATGCATATAAGGGAAGCTTTGCTTTTTCCATGCAACGAAGCAGGGTAGAAACAAGTGTCGCCCCGGCCATGGGAAGAAAGGTTCCTGTAATGATCAGAAGATAGCCTGCCGCTGCCTGTCTAGTCGCAGAATCCATTGTATAAAGCCCCATAATCTGTCCCGGAAACAGCATACAGAAAACAGAAAATACAGCAGCGACTCCAAAGGCGATCCAAAGATTCAGATAAAAACTCCTTTTGACCTCCTGCCTGTTTTCCTGACCCAAATACTGGGAGATCATAATGCCTGCAACCGCACCCACAGCAGATACCACTACGGAATAAATGGATGCAAACTTTCCTGCCAGTCCCACGCCTGCTACACTGACACTGCCCAGCTGTCCGATCATGATCTGATCCACAATGCTAAAGGATGCCTGCAGCATGGATTGCAGTGCCACGGGAATTGCCAAAGCACATACAGAATGAAAAAACGTATTTTTATGTTTCATGGATATGCCTCCAAAGGATATATTTTTCTTTATTATATGGATAATCACATCTATACGCAAAGGTTAAACGCATAACCCAAAACAAAATAATCAATATGCTGTGACATAGTCAACCAGCGGTTTTATTGTACTTTGATCCGAGAAATCGATCTGTTTCCCATAGGTATCCAGCATCAGCCGGTCTTCGTCAGACAGATTGTCATATCCTTTCTTTTTCATTGTCTGGCATAACATCCCCATCATCATTCTGTGAACCGGGGATAACTTTCCATAATCAATGCCGCCTCTGAAATGAAACTGTTTCATATGCTCAGACATATTCTTTGGTACTGCATTCGCAATACTGTTTTCAATATGCATCACATTTTTTTCCGATGTGGGATCAGCAAGTCCACAGGTAAATAAAATCAGCTTTTTATCACTGATTTTGGGATATAGCTTTACAAGCTTCTTCATTCCGCCGACTCCTCCGGCATAAAGACCACCACCATGAATCACTACATCGTAATTTTGCAGCATACCGGATGAAATGCTTTTGATTTCCTTTACTTCGCAGGATAAAGCTTCTCCGATCCACTGCGCATATTTTTGTGTGCTTCCGTATTTTGATGAATAAGTCACAATATATTTCATCATTCTCCCCGTCCTTTCAGTTCATCCACATTTTTATTCAGTCTGGTAAATACCGAGATTGCTGTAAGCAGTTCTTCTTTGCTGATATTTTGAAAGATAGACTCCATCGCCTGTTCACTCGGTTCATCATAATGTCTGCGAAATTCTATCGCTTTCTCTGTGAGCATGATGCGCTGCTTTCTCTTATCCGCAGTGTCTTTAGAAACCTTCACAAAGCCCTGTTTTTCCAGTTTAGACAGAATCTGCTTTGCATTCTGATGAGAACACCCCAAAAGCTCCGCCATGTCTCTGATTGTCGGCGCGTCTTCAAATAGAGTCACACAGTTCATAAAGAAAATCTGCTTCCAGCTCAGTTCTTCAAACATATTGTCTGCTACTGCCTGAAAGCCGTTGTTAAAACGATTGATTAGCCCAATCAGGTAATACGGTGCGCTTATTTTTTCGGTTTTGAGATTGCTTACTGAAAAATCAAAGCTCATTCTGATTCTCCCCTTCGAAATTACCCAAGATGTTACCCATATTATACAAGATATTACCTATGTGTCAAGGAGAAACCTCAAAAAACCCTTCCAGCTTTCATCGCCAGGAAGGGTTTTGTACATTTCTTATTCCGATATAATTTTATGTTTCACTTTCCACTCGACAATTCTGTCAGCATATTTGCTGGTCATAATTGCTCCAACCACAACCATTCCAAAAGAGATGCCCAGAGACATTCCTTTTACAAAATCAAAAAATTCAGATGTTTGGTCCGGTCCAAAAAATAAAACAATTAAATAGAATGTGAAAGCAATGCAGCCGCCGATAAACAGGTAATGCATTCTTCTGACTATGATTTTTCTGATACCCTCTGTATACTTTGCTGCCTGCAGTAAGGTGTCCTTTAATTCTTCATCCATTGTCTCGCTTCTCCTTTCACCACGAAAGATTTCATTCAAATCAACACTGTAAAAATCAGCAAGCTCAACAATCACAGACAGATCCGGCAGATTGTTTCCGGTTTCCCATCTGGAAACAGTTCTTCGGGATACACCGATCTGTTCGGCAAGCTGTTCCTGGGTAAGCTGCTTTTCCTGACGAAGCTCTTTTAAAAAGCCTCCGATTTTTTGCTGATCCATGGTTTTTTTCCTCCTTTCGAGATGATGTTATTAAAAATGTCTGCCAAATAACAGGACATAAAGCGAGCAAAGCCATTTTCATGCGAAGACATGAAATGTCCCCCGGCATCCGTTTACCTGATATCCTTCCGCGTATATTTCACATAAGCGGCCACAATTCCAATCAGTCCTATGACAGTTCCAATGAGAATCAATGTAATATCCAGCTTCCCATTCGTTACGATATCCGCACCTTCACAATAACCGAAAGGTGTTATGTATTTTAAAAATTCGGCTGCATCTGTGATATTGGCAATGATATTTAAGAAATACATAATCGTGGCAATCCCAAGCCCTATTCCTATGCTTCCCTTTCTTACAAAAGCAGAAATGCCAAAGCAGATACCGCCAAGTTCCAGCTGGAGAATGTAGTACGCCAGGTGGAACAGATTCAGTTCCTTCCACGGGACTTCCTCACCAATCAATATCATGGAACCTGCGGAAAGGAGGTAGATGAGCAGGTTCATGGCTGTGATCTGAAGGAACACTGCCAGCAGCTTTTCGGTTACAATACATACCCGGCTCACCGGATGGGTCAGAAGAAACTCCGCTGTTTTGTCCTTCTCCTCTTTACTGAGCATGCCCACTGCACAAAATGCCGCAAAAAATGCACCTCCAAGCCCCAGAATATTTCCACACTCAATAGAATAGAATCCAATCAGTGTACCAAAATTTAAGCGGTCCATTCCAAAAGCAGCCGTAAATGATCCCATAGAAGCAAAGACATCATTGACCTCTTCCATCTGTCCCTTCATCTCAGGAAAAAGAAAAACACAGATGGCAATCAAAAATCCAATGGACGCCGTCCAGATCCAAAAAGAAATATTTCCCTGTCTCAGTTCATGTTTTACAATGGTCATACATTTTCACCTGCCTTTTCATAATAATGCATAAAGATTTCTTCCAGATCCGGCTCGGAAACAGATAAATCTAAAACAGTTCCTGAGGAAAGTGTTTTTAAAAGACTGCTCATTTCGCCGCTGTAAAGAAAGCTTACCGATCCATGCTCATCCTTTCTGTCCCGGATGCCTTCAAGACCACTAAGATCCACATTGCCCTGCAGGGTGATTCGTTTTGCATTGGTTTTCGACAATTCCTCCACCCGGTCACAGGCAATGATTTGTCCCTCCCGGATAATTGCTGCACGGGTACAGTTTTTCTGGATTTCAGAAAGGACATGGCTGGACATGAATACAGTCGTCCCTGCCTGGTTCCGTTCCCTGATGATCTCAAAAAATTCCCGCTGCATGAGAGGATCAAGCCCTCCGGTGGGCTCATCCAGGATCAGAAGCCTTGGATTGCTCTGCAGTGCACAGACAATGGCAACCTTCTTTCGATTTCCAAAGGATAACTCATCTACTTTCCTGGACGTGTCAAGCTCCAACCGCTCACAGAGCAGCTTTGCCTCCCGGCTGCAGTCTTTCTTTCTAAGATCTGCGGAGAATTTCAAAATGTCCTTCACCTTCATTCCTGAATAAAAAACCGCTTCTGAAGGAAGGTATCCGACTTCACGCAAAATTGCTTCCTTATCCTTCACAATGTCATTTCCAAAAATCCGGGCGCTTCCTGAAGTTGGGGAAATCAGTCCCAACAATGTACGGATCGTTGTAGATTTTCCTGCACCGTTTGGTCCGATAAACCCGAAAAATTCTCCCTCGTCTACAGCCAGATCAAGGCCGTTAATCCCTCTTGCCTTTCCATAATATTTTGTCAGATTGGTCGTTTTGATTGCTTCCATACCTTTACGACTCCTCCTTTCGAAGATAAATGCTTTTCCAAAAATTCATCAGTTTTGTAAAGTCTTTCTCCATTTGTTCCATATCAGGATTCCCCCGCTGCATCATTTCCCAAAGATACCCTTCCGATGCCCAGTACATTTCCCGGTACATCATGGGAATATCAAGACCGGGGACAAACTGCTTTGGATCTAAATTGAGCCTTGTCCGATCTGCTTTGAGGTTAAAATACTTATGATAGCTTTCCTGTATCGCAGCAGAAATCTCCGGGTCTTTTTCATAAAATGCCTTGAGTACAAAGTTACCCATATCCGGGTACAGCCTGATAATCTCCATCTTCGCACGCATCCCACGCTCCATGCTCTCAAAAAGCTCCTGCTGTTTATAACACCCATATCGTATTAAAAATTCAATGGTTGTTTCTGCACAGTTTTCCCACAGGTAGAGATACAACTCTTTTTTGTTATGAAAATAGTGAAACAACAAAGATTTGCTGATTCCGGCAGCATCTGCAATCTCACTCATGGGACTATTCTTATAGGAATTTTGGGAAAATACCCGATATCCGGCGTTCAAAATTGCCTGCTGCTTTTCCAACGGCAGGGAAAAGAACCTCTCGTTCATAATAAAAACCTCCATAAACCAAATCGGTCAACTACATTGTAAGTGCGTTGACCGATTTTGAGAAGACCCTTATTTATCATTTATCGTACCTTCCGGATACGGGCAGAAATCCATGCAAAATTCCGGATGATCTTGCGAAACAAACTGAAAATAAAGGAGAAACCAGGTTTCCGTCACCGTAAAAAAAGCTCTGCAGCTCCTGAAATTCCAGGAACTGACAGAGCTTTCTTTTCATTCATATGTATCTGCTTATTACGTTACAATTAACCTACATATCCTTTGAAGATAAAGATAAATGCTAAGGATGAAATTGCTACGCAAAGCCAGGTGATTCCACCAAGGGCGATTGGTTTGATACCCTTAGAGAATACATCTTTGAATTTGATCTTAAAGCCTACACCGGCAAGTGCAGATGCAAATAAGAATTTTGCAACTTTTCCAAGCCATTTTGCAGCAGTCTTTCCACCGATGCTGAAGCTAAATACTCCGAAGGTGTTCAGACCAGCCATGATAACGAACCATAAAATGAACATTGGGAAGGTTTTCTTAACAACTGCGAATAAAGATTCCTGTTTTGCACCTTCTGCTGCCTGTGCCTGTTTTGCCATAATGATGGTCCATGCAAGAGCAACGAAGATCAACATGGTTGTACGTACTAATTTAACGTTCAGGGCACCGTTCCAGTCACCAAGACCGTTTAATGCAACGTAGGTTGCCTGTGCACCTGCTACGGAAGATGTATCGTTGATTGCTGTACCGCCAAGGAATGCAAACTGGTTTACTGTAAGTCCAAGTGCACCTGCAAGGTATGGGTAAGAGAATGCTGCCAAAGTATCAAATAAGAAAATTGCTGCCATAGCGAAAGCGATTTCTTCTTCAGCTGCTTTGATAATTCTGGAAAGTGTAGCAATTGCTGTACCACCACAGATACAGGTACCACCACCTACTAATACGGAAGTATTCTTTGTAACACCAAGTTTTTTACCAACTACGATTGCAATGGTAAAGGATAATAAAATGTTAAAAAGAATTAATGGAAGGGCTTTTACACCTGTTCCAAGAATATCTGCAAAGCTTAAAGTAGCACCGGTTAAAATGATACCCCAGTTTAAGAATTTTTTACTTGCAAAGGTTGTGCCTGCTTTGAAGTCTTTATCAAGGCTTGGGATCAGATTGCATGCAATCATAGATACCAAAAGAGCAACCATCGGTCCGCCGATGACAGTTCTTCCTAAAAGGGAATCCTGCCATGCTGTTGACTGAGTTGCAAGAAAACCGATTACGAGACACAGGGCAATTGCAACGTATTTTTTATTAGATGAGTTCATTGGTTTCCTAATCTCCTTCTTTTGTAATAATTTTCATAAGCTAACCGCCAAAATGCGTTGCATTTCGGCGGCTGAGCATATTTACCAACTAAAACATCGAAAATAGATCTCTATTTTTCGAAATTCCAATCAGATTAAATTTTTGAATTAACAGGTAGCTCCACCTACAAGGTGTAACTGAGCGTCGATGATTTCCTGTTTTCTTGCAAGGATATCATCTGCAAGAAGCTGTTTTTCAACTTCTTCAAAGCCGATTCTTGCGATTGTATCAGCAAAACGTTCGCCAGTCTGACCCTGTTCACGGAATAAGAGGATTGCTTTTTCTACTACGTTTAACATTTCTTCTTCAGATGTGAAGATCTTAGATAATGCTTTACCATGAGCAACCTTCTTGCCCCATCTTCCGCCGATGTAGATCTTGAAGCCGTATTTTCCGTCTTCAATGGCATCGAATGGACACTGTCCTACGCAACGTCCGCAGTTGTTGCAGATGTCTTTGTCGATTTCAAGAACGCCGTCTTCAACTTTCGCAGCTTTCATTGGGCACATCTTTTCAACCTGACATTTCTTACATCCGTTACACATATCTTCGTCAAAGTTTGGAATTCTCTGTCCGATGATACCAAGGTCATTTAAGTCTGGTTTTACACAGTTATTTGGGCATCCGCCAACTGCAATTTTAAATTTGTGTGGTAATTTTACTCCACGGTATCCAAGATAGAATCTTTCATGGATTGTTTCAGATAATGCAAATGTGTCACATAATCCGTACTGGCATGTTGTACCTTTACATGAAACAACCGGACGAACTAAAGAACCTGTACCACCTGTCTGAAGACCAACTTCAGCGATGCATGCACGGAATGGTTCAATATTGTCGAAGTGGATTCCTCTAACTTCTACAGTCAGACGAGTGGTAAATTCTACTTCTCCATTACCGTATTTTGCAGCAGCTTCTGCAATTTTTTCTGTCTGAGCGGCTGTGATTTTACCGTTCACTGTGATGATACGGCCGTTGAAACAATCTGTTCCTTTGTTGTGTAAGAAACCTAAAGGTTTTACACTTTTGATCTGTTCTGCGCTAAGTGTGCATCCCATAACTTTTTCTCTCCTTTTTCTTGTTGTGTGTTTGAGTTTCTTTTTGTATTTCAATTGCAATCTGCAATCTTACACCAATTATTCAACTTCCACGTCGTTAAAGCTGATACCGCCTTCTAATACCTTTGTATTTTTGTATCCGTAGAATTTCATACGGTTCTGAAGAAGGTAAGCACGTTTACCTTTGTTGCATACGAGAAGAATCTTATCATCTAATCCAAGTCCGTCGATCGGTCCCTCTACAGTAGTAAGGTCTACATATGGAGCTCCTTCGATGGATGGCTTGAGACATGCATCAACGATCTTGTAGCCTTCTGCTGCGCCGGCTTCAAATTCTGCCGGTGTAAATGTCTCAAAGTTTCCTCTGATCTTATTCTTTAATACATTTAATGTATGTTCAAATGGATGGATCGCTGTAGAGAATGGCGGTGCGTATGCAAGGTCTAAATCAGAAAGATCTGTTAAAGTACCTTTTAACATAATACCTGTGACTGCAACGTCTACGACTTTATCAACTGCACCTGCACCGATAACCTGAACACCTAATAATCTTTCTGTAGCTCTGTCAGCAATCATCTTGATTACGAAGGTTCCTGCTCCTGCATAGTAATGAGCTTTGTCATCTACAACTGTGATGACGCTTACCGGATCAAAGCCTTCAGCTTTTGCCTGAACCTCTGTAAGACCTGTTCTGCCTACGTTGATTCCAGGAAGCTTACATACAGCTGTTCCAAGAACACCTCTGTAGCTGATGTTCGCACCTGACATGTTCTGTGCGATGATGCGTCCTGCAATATTTGCTGTAGATCCCATTGGAGACCATGCCGGTTTTTCTGTCAGTGCATTGCGAACCATTGCACAGTCACCTGCTGCATATACATCCGGAAGATTTGTCTCACCGAATTCATTTGTAAGAATTGTTCCTTTGAACATTTCAAGACCTGTGTCATTTAAGAATGCTGTATTTGGTCTGATACCTGCACTTAATACAACGAGATCTGTCTTGTATGCTTTTTTGCTTGTTGTAACTTTTTCAACTTTTCCGTCGCCTTCGATTCCTGTTACCATAACATCTGTTACTACAGGGATACCGCTTTCTACCAGCTTGCTTTCTGCATAAGCAGCCATTTCTTTATCAAAACCAGGAGCAAGTACCTGTGGTGCCATATCTAAAACAAATGGACGAACTCCCATTTCTTTTAAGTTTTCAGCGATCTCAAGACCGATATATCCTGCACCTACAACCACTGCCTTTTTGATGTTTCCGCCATCTACGACTTCACGAAGACGGATTGCATCTTCCGGCGTTCTCATGAAGAAAACATTTTCCAGATCACAGCCTTCGATTGGAGGTTTTACCGGGCTTGCACCAACTGCGATCACAAGCTTGTCATAATCATAAACTGTTTCTTCCTGAGTCTTTAAATCAACTGCAGTTACTTTCTTTGCAGCAGGATCAACCTTGGTTGCTTCTACTTCTGTCAGAACCTTTACACCTGTAAGCTTTTCATATTTCTCAGGTGTATTTACGATCAACTGTTCTTTTTCTTCAATGACGTGACCTACATAGTATGGAAGTCCACATCCAGCATAGGAAATGTTCTTTCCTTTGTTTAAAATTGTAACTTCATTGCTGCGGTCTTCTCTCATAAGCTTTGCAGCAACTTTTGTTCCGGCTGCAACACCGCCAAGTACCAATACCTTCATCTTTTTCCTCCTGGTTCGTTTTCGTGTGTATGTATGTTTTCTATAATATACGTACTTGTTCACAGTACGTTATTTCTTTAACAATTTTAACACTTGCGGCGACGAACGTAAAATAGTATTATTCAATTTAGTATATAGGTATTTTACTATAACACAAAAAGAGGGAAATACAATGGCAACACTAAGACAGTTAAGAACATTTGTAGCCACTGCAGAGCACAAAAAA
>CALZFY010000005.1:0-64289 GCA_945786935.1 uncultured Lachnoclostridium sp. | reverse complement strand
ACGGGGGAGGCTGGAAATCCGGCCTTCCCCGTTGCTGCAAAAGGCAAATGAAATTATCTGTGTTCTTCCAGCCACCGCAGTGCAGTATAGGCATAAATACAACTTCCATAAGTTAATGCATTTTCGTCAAATCTCACCATCGGGTGATGGAGCGGATAGGTATATCCATCCTTTGGATTGCCTGAGGCACAGGCCAACATAATGGATGGTACCTCCTGGCTTACGTAGGCAAAATCTTCAGAGCCGGTTGCCTTGGTGGATTTGGTATTTGGTCCTGCCATGGCAGCAAGGTCTGAAGCTGAAAATGCCATGGAAGGTCCTAACAGCTCTTTACAGTATTTGGTGACAGAAGCTGACAGCTCTGCATTGTTTAAAAGGGTTGGACATCCGCTGGTAAAGATAACCTCAGCACTACCACGAAAAGCTGTTGCAATAGAGGTGGCGATTTCTGCCATACGGTTCTTTATATAAGCTCTAAGCTCTTCATCGTAAACACGAATGGTTCCTCCAAGCCTGGCCGTGTCAGGAATGACATTGCTGGCTACACCGGCCTTAATGGTTCCGATGGTTAATGCAGCTTCATCGGACATGGCCAGCTCTCTGGCATTCATTTCCTGCAGGGCAGTAATGATATGGGCTGCAATGGTGATGGGATCGATTCCCAGCTGTGGCATGGCACCGTGACAGCCTTTTCCCTGAATGTTGATCTCAAAATAATCTGCGGCAGGTGCGCTGACTCCGCCGTCACAAACGATGACGCTGCCGGTGGCAAAAGGCATTCCCATGGTGGTATGGATCATCAATGCTGCATCTACATCAGGATTTTTTAATACACCGTTCTCAATCATATCATGGGAGCCTTCAAAGGTTTCTTCGGAAGCCTGAAACATGAGCTTTATGGTTCCTTGAATCTCATCTTCATGTTCCTTTAAAAGTCTTGCCGCTCCAAGAAGCATGGTCGTGTGCATATCATGTCCGCAGGCGTGCATGCAGCCCTCGTTTTCTGAAGAAAAGTCTTCCCCGGACTGTTCTGTAATAGGAAGGGCGTCCATATCGGCGCGGATCAAAAAGGTTTTTCCCTCCACTTTTCCTCCTGCCAAAGCGATCAGACCACATCTTCCGCACTCTGCAGGTTCATATCCCATCTGAATCAATTCATTTTTTACATATTCTTTTGTGTTTTCCAACTGAAACCCAACCTCCGGATGACGGTGGAGATATCTGCGGTTTTCCGACATTTTTGACTGGTTTTCTTTTGCCTCTGTTAATAAATTCTGAGCGTTCATGACAACCTCCTGTTTTTGCTTCAATCCCATTGTAAAGTGATTTTCATGTTTGCTCCGTATCCGGAAGGTACGGAACGGAGTGAACAGTAACATTAATTTAGCACCAGAGATCGGTATGGTCAAGGGTATCAGAGATTCATAGAGAAGATATATAACTGTTCAGAAGCCACGATTCGTATCTGGAAGGTATTGAACAGATACGAAAAATTGAAAATTCTTTTGATTAAATCAGTCATAAAATATTTCCTTCAACAATATAATAATTTTAAAGAATAAATGTAACTGTTCACAAACCACTAATCGTATTTGGAAGGTAGTGAACGGATACGAATGAATAAGGTTACTACAAGAGGTTATCTAACGCGTGATAGCCTCTCCTTTTTTATTTATGCGGAAGTGCGAAAAAATACATATAGAAGGAGGAAATGATGAAAAGTAAGAAAAAAAGAAGACAACTCTTTGCATTGTTACTTTGTGTAATGCTGGCACTCAACGTAGTCCTATCGGCTTCAGCATCTGAAATTGTGGATGGAACAACCGGTAGAATTGGAACAACAGAGGAACCCTCTGTAGAGGCTGAGAAAGAAACACCAGAGGAGAAGACGGAAGCTTCACAGGAAGAAAAAGAAGTCCCACAGGAGGAAGCAGAAGCTCTGCAGGAGGAGACAGAAGTCCCACAGGAGGAAGCAGAAGCTCTGCAGGAAGAGACAGAAGTCCCACAGGAGGAAACCGAAGCTCCACAGGAGGAGACAAAGGTCCAACAGGAAGAAACCGAGGTTAAACAGGAGGAAGCACAAATCCCACAGGAAGAAATAAAAGCCGACGGAGAGGAAGAGGAAACAGGGCAGGAAAAAGAAAATGCGGTAGAGAGCGTAGATGAGCCCAGAACTCTTGAATATGAAGACGATGATGTCAGGATTCATTTAACAGCAACAGATAGAGCTCTTTTGAATGTAGCCGATTTAAGAGTAACTCCGATGAAAGAAAATAACGAAGAAACTCAGGAAAAATACGTAGAAATTGCAGAACAGATTGATAAAAAAGCTGCTGAAGAAAGTAAAAAGGTTTTAGGTTTCTTTGCATATGATATTACACTTCTTGATGCAGAAGGTAATGAAACCGAGCCTGAAGGTATGGTTAAAGTCTTTATGGAATACAAAGAAGCATCCATTCCGGAAACCGTATCCACAGAAGATACAGAGGCAGCAAAGATCATGGTAATACATCATATCGAAGATGCGGAAGGTGTTGTTGAAGAAGCTTTAGAAGCTACAGTAACAACCGCTGATCAAATAAAAATAGAACATGCAGAATTCGTCACAGACAGCTTTTCTGTATTTACCATTCTGTGGCTGCAGGATGAGACAGAAGATGATGGTCTTTCTGTGACCGCTCAAAAAGCAGACCCATTAACAACAGTGGAAACGGTAGACCATGAAGCCGCCGGGATTGTGATGAAAATGACGAACTATTCACAGGGAGGAAGCAACTTTTACGGACTTGGAGGCGAATATGGTAATGGTACGATCAAACCGGGTCTGGTAAAAAATGTATTGGTTGACGGATATCCGGTAGCGAAAAATGGTAATCACCGATCGCTGAAAAATGCATTTGCCAATGGAACAAACGTCAATCATTTGTTCTTAAAAGATACCTATGATGCATCCGGTTATTATGAATACAGCAGCTTTGAAAATTATGCTTATCTGGAAAACAAAGATTTTACAGTATACCGGCAATTGGGTACACCATACGGTTATACGGATCCCCAGCGCTACTTCTTTCAAAGAGGAAATTTTTTGCCATACAACGCAATTGAAGCAGGTAAATTTGCAGGAAATACAAATCTTTATGATGAGTATGGAATAGAGCTTGACAAAACGCATCCCCGATATAATGAAAAACTGTATCAGACACAGGGAGAGACGGATTTCTATTTTGGTATGTACATGGAGGTTCCATTTGTTCAACCAAAAGAAGGACTGGCAGAATTTAAAGAACAGCGCTCTCCCATGAGATATGAATTCAATGGGGATGATGATCTATGGGTTTTCATTGATGAGGTATTAGTCCTTGATATTGGTGGTATTCACGATGCACATTCAGGGTATATTGATTTTTCCACAGGAGAGGTTGGCTGGTATGATTGTGCCACAGGTGGTACGCCGGGCCTGTCTACAACCACAATCAAGGCAATGTTTCAAAAAGCCGGAATTTTTCCGGATGGAACAGCCTGGAAGGCTGAAAAAGTAAATGAATATTTTACCGGAAACACATTTTCCGATTACACTGCACATACATTAAAAATGTTCTATATGGAGCGTGGAGCAGGAGCATCAAATTTACACATTAAATTTAATATTCCTGCAATTCCAAAAGGAACATTTGATATATCAAAAGAGCTTACCAATACGGATAAAGAAAAATATGCCAATGTACAGTTTGCATTTCAGGCATTTGCGCAAAAAATCATATCTGTAGACGAAAACACCGGAGTTGAAATCTACGATCCTGATGAGTATGTACCGTTAACAACAGCCGTATATAAGGGTACCGATACACCGATTACATTTTTGAATGATCAAACATTCGATGATGTTTCCTATGACAATGTATTCTATTTAAAGTCAGGAGAAACAGCCCGTTTTTCAGGACTGCAGGAGAATCGCAAATATTATCTTTCAGAAATCGGTGTCCATGCAAAGGAATTTGATAAGGTTGTGATTAATGGTGTAGGGCATAAGGAATATACGGAAGAAGAACAAAGCAGCGGAATCATTGACAATGTTGAAACTGCCCGGACAGAAGTGAGTAAACGGCCATTGGTAGTTTATGAAAACAACTGCTCTGTATATAACAGCAGAGAGCTTCGGATCACAAAGGAGATGAAGACGGGACAGACAACAGAGGATACATTTACATTTCAAATACTTCTGGAAAATAGGCAGGGAGCATTGGCTCCGTATATTGGCTCTTACTACATGCAGGATTCCGATAAAAACTATTATTACTATGAAAATGGAGAATTGAGAAATAACGGAACAGAAGCGATTGTGTGCGGGACTTCCACAGCAGAGGGACTGATCTCAGGTATTGGAGCAGGTTATACAATCATTGTTACACAAATCCTGTCAGGAACAGAGTTTCAGGTGACGGAGGTAAATTATGATACCGCAAAATATAAAATACCTGTCAAGACACTTGTTGAGGAAACCTATGATACTGCATCTATTGATGGTGCCGACGGTGCTATAAAACTTGGAGAAGATGCCAAAGCAGTGATTACCAATGCATTGAAAATAGAGAAACAATGGCAGCTTCTTAAAAAGAGCAGTGATGGAAAGCTTTTGGAGGGAGCGAAGTTTCAACTGGAGCCTGTGACGGAAAGTGCTTCGGTATACTATGGGCTTTCCCAAAAAGATGATGGAAAAGTAATCTGGTATACAGACGAAAACTGCTCTGTGCCGGCAGAAATTATTGGGGATGGCACATACAAAATGACAGAACTTCAGGCACCTGCAGGATATGCAGTGAGCAATGAGACATGGACTGTTGTAATGAGTGAAAATATGCCGGAAATTTCGATGGGTGAAACTGTTGTTTCGCCGGAAATAGAAATGATCGAGGGGGATGACGTAATAATCGAAGTTCATACCTATTATTATGAAAACGAAGTGCTCTATGAGCTTCCATCCACCGGTGGCATGGGAACCTGTTCTTATCTCGTCGGAGGAATCATATGTATGCTTGGAGCAGCCTATGCCTTGTTTGAAAATGGTTACAAATGCAAAAAATATAAATAATAAAAAAGAAAAGGAGAGTGTGATGAAAAACATCAAAAAAGTTTTAGCCATGTTGCTGGCGTTCACCATGATATTTGGAATGGGCCTGACAACAATGGCAGCGGAAGAAACCGGTGCAATCAAAGTAAAAGGTTTAAATGCCAATGAAGAAACGACAGTCAAGATTTACCAGGTAGTCACCCTTGATGAGAACAAGAATGAATGGACAGTTGCCGATTGGGCTGAATCATATGTTGATAAAACTAAAAATCCTGCAACGATTGACTGGGAAGGATTAAAAGGAGAGGTGCTTGCTGAAGGATCGACAATAGCAGAAAAAGACGTTAAGACTGTTGGCGAAGGTGTTACGGAGGTAACTTTCAGCAATTTAGAGATTGGTGCATATCTGATGATTGCTACAGGATCAAAAAGTACTTACAACGTTATGGGTGCTTCCTTATATGCCTACGATGAAAACACACATTTAATCACTGTTCCAGTGGAAGATCCAATTGTCTGGGCAAAATATTCAGACTATTTTGTGGAAAAAACGATTAATGGTGCAGATGACCAGTTTGTTGGAAGAGGAGATGAAATTCAGTTTGATATTACAACAACTTTTCCAAGCTATGAAACCAATACAACTGATAGAGCATTTGAAATCACAGATACGCCAAATGGATTAAAGATTACGGGTGTGACTGTTCAGGTTGGCGATGTAACAGTAGACGAAGGCATCGCTTATCAACTCATATTTGGAAGTGCGAATACCGCTGATGCAACAACAAAACTTCCGGCTAAAGAAAATGAGGCTGTAACAGTATCATTTGAAAGTACATACATTGGGGATGAAAATGCACATGCAGGTGAGTCTGTTGTTGTAACTGTTACAGCAATCGTTACAAGTGATACAACAATTAGTAATACAGCAACGACAGACAAAACAAATCAATCAGATACAGTGGATGCCTATACAGGTGATGTTACAATCACAAAATATGCATTTGAAAAAGATAATGATGAAAATGTATTAGACAATGAGGTTTTAACCGGTGCGGAATTCCGGGTATATGCAGGAAGTAAAGATGATGTTGATTCTAAAAATTTACCGGCATTGTATTTTGTAAAAGTGTCAGATGGAGTTTATAAGTTGGCAGAATCTACGGAATCTGAAGCAGCACAGACGATAAAAGTGGGTGCAAGCGGTACTCAAAAAGGTAAAGTTCAGGTGAAAGGCTTAGATGAAGGAACCTATTGGTTTGAAGAAACAAAAGCACCGGAAGGATATTCTGTCAATACTGACGGAGCAACAGTTACAATTACTGCAGACGGAAATAAAAATATTTCTATATCCGGTTATGTAGTTGACTCCAAATTGATTGCGCTTCCATCCACCGGTGGCGTAGGTACAACAATCTTCACAATTGTCGGTTGCGCAGGTATGGTTGCGGCAGGAACTTACTTATTTGTAAGCCGTAGAAAACAGGATAATTCATAACAGGGAAATGCCATTATGAAAATTATTTTCTCAGGGGCTTTGCAAAGCCCCTGAGAAGAAAATGTTACAAAAACGGAGTGAACAGTCATAAAAAATACAGCAGTAAGGAGAGTCCGGGTGAAAAAGAAGTTTCTAAATGTGATATTTATTCTTATATTCTTAGCCGGATTGTCCCTGGTGCTGTATCCTTCTGTTTCAAACCAATGGAATACTTATAGACAGAGCAGACTCATTGCCGGCTATGAGGAAGTGGTAAGAGAGATGGAGGCGGAGGACTTTACCGGGGAATGGGAGCGTGCAGAATGCTTTAACAAGACTTTAGGATCCAATGTGATTTATGGTGATGCCTTTGGTATCAGAGATAAAGGCATAAAATCCACGGAATATTGGAAAGTGCTAAATATCGCAGATGATGGTGTCATGGGATATTTATCCATTCCAAAGATTCATATCAAACTGGCCATTTATCACGGAACGGAGGAAGAGGTACTCCAGACCGGTATAGGTCATATGAATGGTACAGCGCTGCCCATTGGCGGTGAAGGTACCCATTGTGTGTTGGCCGCTCACCGTGGACTTCCCAGTGCCCGCTTATTTACAGATATTGACCAGCTGCAGAAAGGAGATGAATTTTATATCCATGTGTTGAATGAAACACTTGCTTATCAGGTTGATCAGGTACTGGATATGATAGATAAGGATGATGTGGATGCGTTGGAGGCTGCATTAAGCATTGAGGAGGAAAAAGATTATGTAACATTATTTACCTGTACACCCTATGGTGTAAACTCCCACAGACTTTTAGTCCGGGGAAGCCGCATACCTTATCAGAGGGAAGTAGACAGTGTAGAGCAGAGCCTTCCGGAAACAATGTTAGAGTCTGTGCAGAACTATTACATGATTTATACGGCTCTTGGTTTATCGGTAACAGTGCTTTTGATTATAATTATGAAACTTTTGCAAACAACAATTGAGAGGAGGACGAAAGAATGTGGAAAAAAATAAGACAGCTAAGCGCAGTTGTTCTTGCAATGGTGTTGGTATGCCCGGTGTTTGTGTCACCGGAGGTATATGCAGCAGGAAGTGTGGAGGTTGACAAAAAATGCTCTGTAAAGATTGATGTGACAGGCAGCACCTATCGCGAAATACAGGAACTGCCCATTACAATCAATCTGTATAAAGTGGCTGACATTGATGCAGGCGGCAGCTATCAGGCTGTAGACTCCATCAGTGTGGATTTTTCAAGGATCAGTTCTAAAACGACTGCGAAGGACTGGGAAAAAATGGCGCATGATGTAAAAAATGAGGTGGATGCAGGAAAAATGAAGGCGACTGCCACCGGTAAAACATCAGACGGTGTGGCGGTAATTGATGACTTATCAACCGGCCTCTATCTTGTCAATGCACAGCAGCTTTTGACTGATCGTAACCGGTATGATTTTGTGTCCTTTTTGGTCTCACTGCCAAACAATTACTATTACAGTGATATGTCGAAGGATGAATGGGTATACGAAAATGTGGAGATCAGTTTAAAACCTGAGAAAGCGGATCGTTACAATAATCATACAGATTCGAGTACACCGGGAGAAGATAGGATAAACGCAGAATATACGGGAAATATTGTGAAGACAGGTGATAATTCAGGAGTTGTATTGTATACAGTTCTGGCATTCACAAGCGGACTTATGCTATTGTATCCGGCAATACGGATGATGAAAAAGCATGGTAAGGGAGAGTAGAAGAATTCCTCGAAATTCGTATACACAGCGAATAAAAATATTGACGATAGGGAAAAACGGTAGTAAACTGCAAACATGAAAAATAAGATGGGCGAGTGTTTTAAAATTCAAACCTGAAAGGTAGGAAAGAGATACGAAAAGGCCATCGAAGGAGGAAGATACGTGAAGAGAGAGACGGTCATAGTCATCGATTTTGGTGGACAATATAACCAGCTGGTAGCACGTCGTGTTCGTGAATGTAACGTATACTGTGAAATATATTCCTATAAAACAGATATCGAAACGATCAAAGCTATGAATCCGAAAGGAATCATTTTGACAGGCGGACCGAACAGCTGTTATGAAGAAGGTGCACCTACTTATACAAAAGAGCTTTTTGAACTGGGAATTCCGGTTCTGGGACTTTGCTACGGCGCACAGCTGATGATGCATGTACTTGGGGGCAAGGTGGAAAAAGCCCCTGTTCGTGAATATGGTAAAACGGAAGTTTTTGTAGAAAACAGTTCCGCATTGTTTGGAAATGTATCACCCACAACCATCTGTTGGATGAGTCATTTTGATTATATTTCAAAGACAGCACCGGGATTTAGGATTTCTGCCCATACAGCAGACTGCCCGGTAGCGGCAGCAGAACGTCCGGAAGATCGTTTATATGCGATCCAGTTCCATCCGGAGGTGCTTCATACACAGGAAGGTATCAAAATGCTTTCCAACTTTGTGTACAATGTCTGCGGATGTTCCGGTGACTGGAAGATGGATGCTTTTGTGGAAAGCTCTGTCAAAGCAATTCGCGAGAAAGTCGGTAACGGTAAGGTGTTATGTGCATTGTCCGGCGGTGTGGATTCTTCCGTAGCGGCCGTTCTCTTATCCAAAGCCGTAGGCGAACAGCTGACCTGTGTATTTGTTGACCATGGCCTTCTCCGTAAAAACGAAGGAGATGAGGTAGAGGCAATCTTCGGGCCAACAGGAAATTATGAACTGAATTTCATCCGTGTGAATGCCCAGGAACGTTTCTATGAAAAACTGGCAGGCGTTTCCGAGCCGGAGAAAAAACGTAAGATCATCGGTGAAGAGTTTATCCGTGTCTTTGAAGAGGAAGCAAAGAAAATCGGTGCCGTAGATTTCCTTGTTCAGGGAACCATTTACCCGGACGTGGTAGAAAGCGGTCTTGGGGGTGAATCCGCAGTAATCAAATCCCACCACAACGTAGGCGGACTTCCGGATTGCGTAGATTTCAAAGAGATCATCGAACCGCTTCGTGACCTTTTCAAGGATGAGGTACGTAAGGTTGGTCTGGAGCTTGGCATTCCGGAGTATCTGGTATTCCGTCAGCCGTTCCCGGGACCGGGCCTTGGAGTTCGTATCGTAGGAGAGGTAACTGCTGACAAGGTACGGATCGTACAGGATGCAGATGCCATCTACCGTGAGGAGATTGCAAAAGCAGGGCTTGACCGTGGGCTTGGACAGTACTTTGCAGCACTGACCAATATGCGTTCCGTAGGTGTTATGGGTGACGAAAGAACCTATGACTACGCAGTGGCTCTTCGTGCAGTCAATACCATTGACTTTATGACGGCAGAAGCTGCAGAGATCCCTTATGAAGTACTGAATAAGGTTATGAGCAGGATCATCAATGAAGTAAAAGGGGTCAATCGCGTACTTTATGATCTCACCAGTAAACCACCCGGAACCATCGAATTAGAGTGATCGGCAAGTGGTTTGCAGGTTAGCTTCAAAAAGTCAGTAATTTCAAGGTCTTAGACCATGTGTAAATCAGACGACAAGTTACAATCATCCTTCCTCGATTTCAATCAGCCGATTGTGGCCATTCCTCAATCTGTAATGGTGGGTGTAAACAGATGAGAAAAGAACTTTGTGGCGCTAAAGATGCTGTGGAGTGTGGCCAATACAAAAAACTAAGGCTTGCTTAAATTCCCTTGTTTGTGGATTGGACTAAAGCTTTATTTTGTTTCCTAAATTCTTTAGGTGTTAAGTTATATTTTTTCTTAAAAACATTTTGAAAATATGCTTGTGATGAGAAGCAAAGATATTCACTTATCTCACTGATGGTTTTTTCTGTGTAGATGAGTAAGCTCTTTGCTTCTTCTAATTTACGACGCATGATGAAGTCGCTTATGTGGAAGCCTAATTCCTTAGAAAATTTCTTGGACAGAGTAGATCTGTCGATAGCAAGTTCTCTTGCTATTTGGTCTACAGTAATATGTTGATTTACATGGTTGGAGATATATTGTATTGCCATGTGAATATCTTTTGACATACCATTAGGTATCTTTGCATCTGAAACTCTTTTGGCGTAATCTATCATGGCTGTACTATTTAAGTAGGTGATTTGGCTGGCATCAGACATATTTTCCACTTCTTTGATATAGGAATCGGATAATTCATAGGCAGTTTCTATGTCCAGTCCGCCTCTTATTGCATAGCGTGTGGCGAGTGTAATGGCTGATATAAAAATATTTTTGGCCTGACGGATAGAGTCGTTGGCAATATTTCCCTCAGTAAAGGATGGTGCAGCATTAAAAAACTGTATTAAACCCTGAACATCTCCGCGCTCTATATATCCGTTATATTCTAATTCAAAATAGTAGGTGTCATGGTAGAGCTCATTCTCCTTGCGTTCAATGAGGGCTGCAGTTTGATGGGTTGCAATCATTGTACTCTTATCTTCATCAAGGTGATTGAAATATGAGAGCGACTCGATTGCCTCATTATTAATCTGAAGGTTAATGATGGCCAAAATGTTGTAAAATTGCGGCATGGAAAAATGAGGAGTGCGCTGAAAGTATTCTTCTATTTCAGTTTTTCTGTCGTTATCAAGTGCAAAGGTAGTAATTAGCTTTTGTAATTGCTCAGAGGAAAGTGCAATAGGGGCTATTGGCCCCACAATTACCGATTCTCCATTAACATTGTTTTTTACAATTCCAATGTACAAATAATCTTCAACAGAATAGTAATCTACATTTTTTGTAGTTGACTCGTTATAGTTTAAGTAGTAATGAAGCTGATCGGGAAGAAAAACCCAGGATGGAAATGTAGCAATCAACTTCTCATGATGGAAATAGTGCATAGGGATATAGGTTGATCCGTATAGGAGCTGCAAAAATTTTGAATTTGTATTATCTTTCATAAAAACACCACTATATTACATAAATTAAACACGATATTACAATAATGATAGGCGCTGATAGGGTAAAATGTCAATATCAAATAAAGTGTATTTATACATTCGGAGGAAAAAGATTATGGCAAGAAAACCATTAGGAACTGACAAGTACGGTGTACAGAAGGTAATGCGCACCGGCGATTATTTTGCTGATTCATTAGGACAGTTTGCCCTTAATTCCATGTCAGGTTTAGTAGGACAGCTTACTTACTTTTACACTGACAAGGTAGGCATTGCGGCTGGAGCTGTTGCGACAATGCTTCTCATTTGTAAAATTGTGGATGCCTTTACCGACATTATAATGGGTAACATTGTTGACCATACAAAGCCTGGAAAAGAAAAATACAGACCATGGCTTCTTAAGATGGCGATTCCTGCGGCTATTATAATCGCTTTACTATTTACAGTGCCAAAAAGTATAGGATCTGCTGGCCAGATTGCATACTTACTTGTAACTAATTTGCTTTTATCAGCAGTTATTTACACAGCGATTTGTATTCCATATTCTGCATTCGTTGTAGTAAGAACAAATAGCCAGGAAGAACGAGGAATCATGGGTATTTGGAGAGCAGCGGCAGGTTATGTATCAGGTATGATTATTGCAGTTGCAATTATTCCAATTACAAATGCACTTGGTGGTAATCAGAGTGCATGGATTAAGTTTGGTATTGCTTTTGGTTTATTTACAGCACTTGCTCTTTTAATCTGTTATGCAAGAGCTAAGGAAACTGCAACTGAAGGCAAGGCTGAAGTGGTTGAACCAGAAAATGATGAAGAGCCTGTTCCATTTATGGAGGCTATAAAGAATTTGTTTAAAAATAAATATTGGGTAATGATTCTTGTTATGAATTTCTGTGCACAGATCTCATATGGTATAGGTGGTGCATCTGGTACTTACTACTGCAAGTGGATATATGGAGATGACAATCTGGTTGCTGTTTTGGGGGGAATCGGTATGATTCCTACTCTTTTGGGATTCATCTTAGTAGGACCTATGTCAAAGAGACTTGGTGTTACGAAGACGCTTAGAGTTTCATTCTTTATTGGTATGGTAGGAACTGCACTTAGAATTCTTAATCCAACACATTTTGTATATAACACAACCTTATCATGCTTTGCATCCTTTGCAAACATTCCAATGATGTGCTTGCTTGGCGTTCTTTCTGCAATGGCTATAGACTACAACGAATATAAGTATGGTAAAAAGATGGTTGCTACATCACAGAGTGCTTGTAGCTTTGGTAACAAGGTTGGATCTGGTATTGGTGCATCCATGATTGGTTGGTGCCTTGGATTCGCAGCATATGATGGATTTGCAGCAACTGCTACACCTGCAGTTATTCAGGCAATCTACACATTCAGCATTTACATTCCGCTTGTACTCTTTATTGTTATGTTTGTATTGGCAATGAGATTTGATCTTGAGGCAAAGCTTCCAGAATACAAGAAGGAAATTGCTGCTAGAAGACAGTAAAAGATTTTAAATGAGTAAAAAAGGGGGCGGATTATATTTGTCCCCTTTATCATTATGGCAGATATAAAGGAGCATGATTTTATGTACGAATACGAAAAAGAGCATTTGGAATATGTGTTAAGAAATGGGGCAGAGTGTACAGTTTTACTAAAAACAAACGGAGCTTTTCCACTTGCTGGCCCAGGTACAATAGCAGCTTATGGCGCTGGACTTAGATATACAATTAAAGGTGGAACTGGTTCAGGTGAGGTTAATTCTAAGGAAACTTTTACAATAGAGCAAGGACTTGAAAAGTCCGGATTTACTATCGCAACTAAAAAGTGGCTCGATGAATATGACAAAGTAAGAGTTCAGGCTAAAAAGCAGTTTTATAAAGATTTAAAGGTTGAGGCAAAGGCAAAAAAAGAAAATCCAATTATGTATTCAATGGGAAAGAATATGAGGGAGCCTAACCATAATCTTCGAATTGAAAAAGAATGTGAGACAGCAATCTATGTAGTAAGTCGAAACTCCGGTGAAGGTAGTGACAGAGAAGTTTTAGAGGGCGATGTTAAGCTTGCAAACTCTGAAATTCGAGACATCCTGGCAATTAATAAACTTTATGACAAATTCATGCTTGTGTTAAACGTTGGTGGTGTAGTAGATCTTTCCCCAGTTATGGAAGTAGATAATATTTTAATTCTCTCACAGCTTGGAACTGACTGTGGGAAAATTCTTTCGGATATACTTGTAGGAAAGCAGAATCCTTCTGGAAAACTTACAACAACCTGGGCAAAGTGGGAGGACTATTCGAAAAAGGGAAGTTTTGGCGATTGGAATGACAATCGTTACAATGAAGGAATTTATGTAGGATATCGCTATTTTGATACTTTCGGTAAAAAGCCATTGTTCCCTTTTGGACATGGATTATCCTTCACAAGCTTTGCGCATGAGATTGTAGATGTATCAAATACCAAGGATTTCATTTCTGTTAGCGCAAAGGTAAGAAATACTGGAAAGTTTGCCGGTAAGGAAGTTATTCAGGCCTATTTATCAAGCCCTGAGAATAAATTAGATCAGCCATATCAGCAGCTTTGTGGCTATGCAAAGACAAAAGAATTAGCAGCAGGTGAGTGCTGTGAAGTTAAAATCGATTTTAGACTATCTGACTTTGCATCATATGACTGCGATTTGGAAAGCTATATTCTCGAAAATGGCAATTATGTTCTTCGCATTGGAACAAGTTCTGTGGATACTACAATTGTAGCAGTAATTTGCCTCAGCGATACAATTACTGTAAAAAAAGTAAAGAACTGCCTGGGTCAGCCTGATTTTGTGGATATGAAATCAGAAAAAAATGAACTAGTAGATATCCCTGGCAATGCAGTAGAGATAAAGCTAAGTGCCGCTGATTTTGAGACAGCACAGGTTGTCCATGATGCAGATTATGCAATCGATGAAAGGATAAAAGCGCTTTCGGATGATGAACTTCTCTATATGGGAATAGGAAATTTTGACCCTAATGCAAAGGGATTAAGCATTATAGGAAACGCTGCTATTCATGTGGCAGGAGCCGCAGGAGAAACGACTTCACAGTTGGCTACTAAGGGAATAAAGCCTTTGATTATGGCAGATGGCCCTGCTGGAATAAGAGTTGCTCTTCACTATTATGAGGAGGGAGAGGGATGCTATGATGCTAATAACAACGGAATGATTCCTGCTAGTATGCTAGAGATGATGGGACCTGTCACCAGGTTCATTGCAAAGAAGATTGCTGGTGGAAAGAAAATTCCTGCAAACGTTGAAATAAAAGAAAACTCAGCAACTATGATACCAATTGGAACAGCTATTGCACAGAGCTTTAATGTAGAATTGGCTGAAAAATTAGGTAATATCGTAGGTGATGAGATGGAGCGAATGGGAATTAATTTATGGCTCGCTCCAGCATTGAACATTCACAGAAGCATACTCTGTGGCAGAAATTTTGAATATTACTCAGAGGATCCACTTGTGTCAGGACTCACTGCAGCAGCCATTACAAATGGTGTGCAAAAGCATGCCGGATGTGGAACAACTATAAAGCACTATGCTGCGAATAATGCAGAGACAAACAGATACTGTAATAACAGCCAGGTAAGCGAGCGTGCTATGCGAGAAATATATCTCAAGGGATTTGGAATCTGTGTAAGAGAATCGCAGCCTAAATCTGTTATGACCAGCTACAATTTGTTAAATGGAGTGCATACATCTGAACATAGAGGACTCATAGAGGATATTTTAAGAAGAGAGTTTGGCTTTAAGGGAATCGTTATGACTGACTGGGTAATGGAGGTTATGACAAGCGCTAAATCTGCATACAGAAACGCTCTTGCCAGTGAGGTTGCAAAGGCTGGTGGAGATTTGTTTATGCCTGGAACAAAGAAGGATTATGATAACGTTAAGGAAGCTCTTTCTGCAGGTACAATTACAAGAGATCAACTGGAGATTAATGCCAGCAGAGTGATTAGAATGATTGATGAAATGAAATTCTAGAGAAGAGAAAGGATATGAAAGCAGATTAATCTTCCGATTATAAGAGACTTTTTCATGAGTCTGCCACTACCAGAAGAAACTAAGAATATATTATTAGGAATGTTCTTATCATAATAGACATAAGGGGATTATTTATGAAGGCAATCAATTTAAGAGTCGAATATCTAAACAATCCAATAGGTATAGACATAGTGAGACCACGACTTAGCTGGAACTGTGAGGGTGGAATTAAGCAGAGTGCATACCAAATTGTCGCCAGGAATTACGATGGAGATGAGGTATGGAATTCTGGAAAGGTGGAGTCATCACAGATGCATCTGATAGAGTGGGGTGGTGCAAGCCTTGGAAGCAGGGATATCGTTAACTGGACGGTTACACTCTGGGATGAGAACGATAAGAGCAATACAAGTGAGGTGGCAAGATTCGAATTAGGTCTTGTCGAAGCAGACGATTGGGTGGCTGACTGGATTACTGGAAACTATGTAGTTGAAAAGAATAAGAGATATCCTGTTGACTGCTTCAGAAAGTCTTTTGAGGTTTTAGCTGACAAAAAGGTAAAAAAGGCTAGAGCCTATATGACTGCCTGCGGTGTATATGAGGGCTATCTCAATAGAAAAAAGATGGGAGACTTTGTTCTTGCACCTGGAATTACTGATTATCGCAAGCGTGTACAGTATCAGACAGTGGACATTACAGAAATGATCGCGACTGGTAAAAATGAGCTTACATTTATGCTGGCAGACGGCTGGTACAGAGGTTCTGTAGGAGCATGGGCAATGAAAAATTACTATGGTAATGAAACAAAGCTCTTGGCTCAGCTTGAAATAGAGTATGCTGATGGAACCGTTGATGTTATCTGTACAGATGATACATTTGAGTGGACTAATGAGGGTCCAATTAGGTTTGCGGATAACAAGGATGGAGAGACTTATGATGCAAGAAGGGAGAACTTTGATGGAGTGATATGGGGTAAAGCAAAGCGTACCTCTCACAATGTCTATCCAACTGCATCAAACAATTTCCCACTCATTGAGCAGGAAAAATTAAGCAAGCCAAAGATTATTGTTACTCCTTCTGGTAAGACGGTCTTAGATTTTAAGCAGAATATTGCCGGCATTGTAAGTTTTTCACTTGAAGCAAAAGAAGGCCAGAAAGTATTTATGCGTTTTGGTGAGCTTATTAAGGATGGGGAGTTCACTCAGAAAAATATCCAGTGTGCTAATAAAAAAATAGTTACACCACTTCAGCAGGTAGAATATTTCTGCAAGGAGGGTAGTAATGAATACAAGACCAGATTTGCAATCTTTGGCTATCAGTATATTCAGATAGAGCTTTTTGATGTAGATGGTAGTGAAATCAAACTTACAGAGGAAATGCTTGCTTCTATGACCGTTGATGCTATTGCTGTCTACTCTGATTTTGAGACTACATTTACTTTTGACAGCTCGAATTCGCTTCTGAATCAGTTTGTAAAGAATACCTTGTGGTCTCTAAAAAATAATTCCGCAGATCTTCCAACGGACTGTCCTACAAGAGAACGACATGGCTGGACAGGAGATGCACAGCTTTTTGTCAATACGGCAAGTTACATGACAAACTATGCACCTTTTGCTCTTAAGTTTGAGAATGATCTTATTGATTGGCAGACTAATGATGGCAATTTCCCACAGATTGCTCCAGAAGGAGGCACAGACTCCTACATGAGGACCATGAACGGCTCTGTCGGCTGGTCTGATGCGGGAGTGCTGATTCCATATAGACTTTGGAAAAAGTATGGTGATAAGGCTATTCTTGAAAGGTATTATGATTCTATGAAGCGCTATGCTAAGTATATGATCAATAGAACTGGGAAGAGTCAATTTATCATATCTGAGAGAGTGAAGCTTTCTAAGGAAGATAAAAAATATTTGTATAACATTGGACAACATTATGGAGAGTGGGCTGAGCCTGCAGACGTACATCCTATGAGCTACAGGGACTTTATGTCATCCAGACCGGAAGAAGCAACAGCATATCTTTCATATGTAATGAGCGTTATGGTGGAGATTGCAAATGAGTTGGGAAGAAATGAAGATATTGCCCTGTATCAGGAATATAGGGACGGAGCGAGGAAAACATACCAGAAATTAAGACATACGGATAAATATAGTCTTGATACCGACAGGCAGGCAAGCTTGGTACGGCCGCTTTTCTTTGATCTTCTTGATGAAAAGGACACAGAATTTGCCAGGGAGAGACTGGTGAAGGCTCTTGAGAATTACAAATGGAGAGTAGGAACTGGCTTTTTGTCTACTCCTTTTATACTTTATGTTCTTCAAAAAATTGACCTTGAGCTTGCATACAAGCTACTGGAAAATGAGGAAAAACCGGGCTGGCTTTGCATGCCAAAGGCAGGAGCCACTACAATCTGGGAGGATTGGGATGGGCCTAATTCTGACAATGGAAAAGGAGGCGGAATTGCTTCACTTAATCATTATTCAAAGGGCGCTGTGTGCGAATGGGTTTTTGATGAGATGTGTGGAGTAAAGGTGGCCGGTGAGAACCAGTTTATAATTGCCCCAAATCCAGGAGGTCACTTTGCGTATGCTGGAATGACCTATGATAGTGTCTATGGAACAGTAGGCTGCAAATGGTCAAGGAAAGAGGACGGAAGTTTTTCCTATGAGATCACAATACCAGCAAATACAAAGGCTACAGTAATCATTCCAGGTAGAGAACCACAGATACTTTCAGAGAGTGCTGTTTATGATGCATTTCATGGATGGAGAAAATTAAAAAGTGCCTAAATGAAAGGATTTACCATGAGAGATGATTCTGAAATTACAGAAATGGAGTAAGATACAACTATGATAGAAAAAGCGTCTGCGCAGGCAGGCGCTTTTGTTGTCCCGGGATATCCCGAAGAGACAAAACAGATATGAATTTTAAAGAATGTCCGTATTTTTCATAAGCAAATGCTGACGGTACTGCCTTGGTGACATGCCGCATTCCCGCTTAAATGCAGTGGAAAAATGGGAGGCATCCGGATAACCTAAATTAGAAGCGATCGCTTTGATCGGCAGGTTTGGATTTGCCAGGGCGGATTTTGCAGTGTCCATACGCAGGTCTGTGATAAAGGCGGCAGGGGACTTGCCTGTTTTTGAAACAAATAGTTTGTATAAATAGTTTTCGCTGATGTTTAATGCATCAGCCATCTTATTTAGACGGAATCTTTTGTGCATATTTGCATTGATGTAATTCATTGCCAGAAGAAGGATGTCGCTGCCGGTGCCTGGAGCGGCATTGTTTTTCGGAAGGCGGAAACGATTCGATAAACGAACGATATGGAAAAACAGATTTTCAAAATGATTTTGAATTTCCAATGCCGATCCTAAAGCATTCTCGGCCCCGATCTGTTCTATGGTTTTCAGAATACTTAATAAATCCTCATCTTTGTCATGGACATGCTGATCGATAAAAATATCACTGATAAAATTTCTGAAATATTCCAGCTTATCCAGGGCAGTTACCTCGAAATTAATAAACATTAATTCTACAGGTGGTTTATCAGGATCAATTCTTAAACTCATATTCGGTGGAAGATAGATAAGACACCCCGGTTCAAGATCTATACGCCTGCCCTGAGAGTGATAATAAGGGTGCCCTGACAAAATATAGTTCAATCTATGGTAAGTAAAAAACTGTTCCCCATATTCTCCCTCTATTTGTGTTTGTACTTTACCATAGTGGGTGATTCGCAGGCCGAAGGACAGAAATCGACGGCATTCCGGACAGATAATAACGGAATGTTTTTCCAATTTTGGAAGATTTTGATGCATTTGAATGGACTCCTTTTATAAAGTGTAAGATTATATTAAACTACAGTAATGAAAAACACAAGATTTGATGTGCTATAATCCATAACTGATGGTGAAAGATTAAAATAGTATTTGTCAAAAACATCACGAAAATGATATGTAAAGGAGAAAACATTATGAAAAAGTTAGCACTGATTTTAGTTGCTGTATTAACAATGTCTATGTTCACAGCATGCGGAAGCAAAGAAGCTGCAACAGAAGCACCTGCAGAAACACCGGCAGCAGTAGAGGAAACTGCAGAAGCAGAAGTAGCTACAGGTAAATATACTGTTTACAATGCAACAGGTGAAACTGTAAATGAACTTTACCTGTATGAAACAGGAGCAGACAAGGGTGAAAACCTTGCAGCAGACGGTCTTAAGGACACAAAGAAAGTAGAATTAACCTACGACGGAACAGCAGAAACAACCCTGACTCTGGAATACACAACAGAAAGCGGTTACAACGCAAAGTTCGAAACACTTCACATTGAAGAAGCTCCAATCGCTCTTCAGGTAGTAGATGCAGAAACCGGTGCAACACCAATCAGCTTCGGCGTTCCGGAAGGAACAGGTAAATACCAGATCACAAACACAACAGGTGAGACAGTTACAGAGCTTTATGTTTATGTAGCTGGTGGTGAAAAGGGTGAAAACCTGGCTGGTGAAGCTATGGAAGACGGTGCAGTTGCTTCCGTTGAAATTACAGCAGCTGTAGATGCAACACTTGTTCTGGAATTCACAACAGAAACAGATGGAACAAAAGCTTTCGAAACACTTCACATCGAAGAAGCAAACATCAACCTTTTAGCAGCAGATGCTATGACAGGTGCAACACCAATCGAATTTACTTTCTAACTTGGAATGGAAAGCATTTCAGAGGTACTTGCTGGATGGCAAGTACCTTTTTGTGTTATAATGATTAGAGACTTTTAGTGCTGAAATGAGGATTCCTATGAAAAGAAAAAAGAAAATGAATAAGATCTGGTTGTTCTCCCTGATTTTAGTCCTTAGTATGATCATTTCCGGCTGCGGACAGACTGTTCAGGAAAAAGAGAAAATACAGTATACGAAAACCTATATGGACGTTTTTGATACAGTCACGACCATTATTGGACGGGAAGAATCAGAGGAAGTCTTTCAGAAGAAGGCGGAACAGATCCATGCTGCATTGCTCACCTATCATCAGCTCTTTGATATTTATAACGAATACGATGGTGTGGTAAACTTAAAAACTGTCAATGACCTGGCAGGCAAAGAAGCTGTGGTTGTTGATGAAAAAATTTTGGATCTGCTGCTCTTGTGTAAAGAGGAAGCAGAACTGACAAACGGTGCCGTCAACGTGGCACTGGGAAGTATGCTTGATCTTTGGCATGAAGCCCGCACAGAAGGCGTGGAACATCCGGAAAATGCGAAACTGCCGGACATGGATGCATTGGAGGAAGCAATGCTCCATACCGATATTTCCAAGGTGATCATTGATGAAGAGGCGAAAACAGTACGCTTTGCCGATGAGAAATTGAAACTTAATGTAGGCGCCATTGCCAAGGGATATGCGACAGAGAAGGCAATAGAAGGGATCAATGGAAACTACCTGCTTTCTGTAGGGGGTAATGTACGTGTGACCGGACCTAAGACAGATGAGGGAACGCCCTGGATCGTTGGTATACAGGATCCGGACAAGCTGGACAGCTATTGTTATAGACTGGCCGTGACCGGTGGCTCGGTAGTGACCAGTGGTGACTACCAGCGTTTTTATGAAGTGGATGGAAAAAGGTACCACCACATCATTGATCCGGAAACTTTGATGCCGGCAGCTTATTATCGTTCTGTAACCGTGCTCTGTGAAGATTCCGGACGTGCGGACGCTTTGTCAACAGCGTTATTTAATCTGCCATTAGAAAAAGGAAAAGAACTGGCCGAAACAGCAGGGGTAGAAGTTCTTTGGATTCCGGTGTCAGGGGATGCGGTTATGACAGATGGTATGGAAAATTTAATAAAACAGTGAGAGTATGCACCCTCCTGTGAGATGAGATCCAAAATGTCTGACTTTTGGATTTTATCTCACAGGAGGGTGCTCTTTTATTACCGGAATGGAGTGAACAGTAACTGCTTTTTACTGTATTTTAAAGAGAAAATCAGTGTTTTCTTGTAAGATGTGACGAAACGTGGTAAAATAAACACATTAAATTCGGGTAATATTGCCGTTTATCCAAAAATGTGGGGAAAAGGATAGGCAGTGATGTGTTTTTTGGGAGGCAAGAAGAGGTTGTTATATGAGGAAGGACAGCTTTGATGGGTGTAACAAGAGAAGAATATTGATCGTAGACGACGATCAGGTCAGCAGTGCAGTTTTATGCCATATTTTAGGGGAAGAGTATGACACAGTTACTGCAGCCAATGGGCAGGAAGCTCTGGAGATTTTGGGTGAATCAAATCATAGCGGCTTCTCATTGATTTTGCTGGACCTGCTGATGCCTGTGATGGATGGTTATGAATTTCTGGAAAAGGTCATGAAGGATAAAAAACTCTCATCCATACCGATTATCGTAACCACAGTCAGGGATTGCGAGGAAGATGAGATCCTGTGTCTGGAAAAGGGTGCTGTGGATTTTTTGTCAAAACCATTCCAGCCAACGATCGTGAAAAAAAGAGTGGACCGGATCATTCAGTTTCAGGAAACTTCGGCAGTTTTGAATGCAGTAGAGAGGGACCGGCTTACAGGGCTTTACAGCAGGGAATCCTTTTATCTGGAGGTAGAGCGTATTCTGGAAAAAGAGCCTGATGAGTCCTTTGATATGGTTGTAGCAGACGTGGAGAATTTTAAGCTGATCAACGACAGGATCGGTGTGGAAAAAGGAGATTTGATTCTTCGCTATATGGCTGACCGGTACTTGCAAGGCGTGGGAAATCAGGGAATCTGTACGAGAATGCATGGGGATGTATTTGCTATCTTCATCAGGCACGGTGACGGAAGCTGGAAGAAGGATGTCTTATGGCAGCTCGACGAGAAGGTCCTGGGATTGAAACTTCATAATGTGGCGATAAAATATGGAATTTACGAGAATGTAAGACCAAACATTGCGCCCTTTGGAATGTGTGACCGGGCTGTGATTGCACTGAATCAGATCAAGAACCGTTATGGGAAAAATGTAGCATATTATAAGGATTCCCTCCGTACGGATCTGATCAGGGAGCAGCAGATTTTAGATTCTATGGAGTCAGCTTTGGAGGAGCATCAGTTTCAGGTGTATTATCAGCCAAAATATGACATTCACACGGACAGCATTGCCGGAGCGGAAGCACTGGTGCGCTGGATCCATCCGGAATACGGTTTTATGTCTCCGGGCGAGTTTATTCCATTGTTTGAACGGAAAGGCCTCATCACCAAACTGGACTATTATGTATGGAAAGAAGCCTGTGAAACCCTCCGGAAGTGGAAGGAAGAGAGGAGAAAAGCAATTCCGGTATCCGTCAATATTTCCAGGATGGATTTCTCAGTGCCGGATCTGGCAGAATGGATCATTTCTTTAGTGGACCGATATGAAATAGACAGAAAGTTACTTCATCTGGAGATTACGGAGTCCGTCTATGCAGAAGATCCGAAATACATCATCAAGACTATAGAAAAGCTTCGCGCCAATGGATTTATCATTGAAATGGACGATTTCGGTTCCGGATATTCTTCTTTAAATGCACTCAGTGAGCTGCCGGTGGATATACTGAAGCTTGATATGAAGTTTATTCAGAGTGGTACAGAAAACAAAAAAAATATTTTGGGCTTTGTCATCAGCCTGTCCAAATGGCTGAACCTTCCGATGATCGCAGAAGGTGTGGAAACGAGAGAACAGCTGGATAAACTAAAGAATTTTGGCTGTGACTATGTGCAGGGGTATTACTATGCC
This sequence comes from uncultured Lachnoclostridium sp., assembly GCA_945786935.1. GTDB lineage: Bacteria > Bacillota > Clostridia > Lachnospirales > Lachnospiraceae > HGM12587. Next base: position 41,075 of record CALZFY010000005.1, on the reverse strand, counting down.
AAGCCGATGCCGAGAAAAGATTTTGAGGCTTATCTGGAAAAAGATGCAACCAGTGTCCATGCTGTGGCTAAAGAGCCATTGGAGAACTTACAGATTTTCCCCAAAAAGGCGGAAGGGCAGGCTGCCACCCTGCTGATTGCAGAGGACAATGAACTCAACAGGGATATTTTAAGCAGAATGCTAAGTCCGTATTTTCATCTGGCAATGACTGTGAACGGGAAAGAGGCTTTGGATTATCTGGAAGAAAATCCGGGAAAGGTATCGCTGATCCTTCTGGACATGGTGATGCCGGTGATGGACGGTTTCCAGTTCATGAATTTAAGGAACAAAGATGAGGAGCTTTCAAAAATCCCTGTCATCATCACCTCTGAAAATGAAGAGGACAGCGAGCTTATGGCTTTGAAGATGGGGGCAGAGCGTTTTGTAGGAAAACCATATAAAAAAGAGCTTTTGCTTCTTTCCATAAAGAAGGCTTTGGAAAGCCACAGGTAATCAGGGGGAAAACAAAGGTGAAAAGAAGTTTTTTCAAAAGAATTCCAGCGATGCTGATGGCTTTCCTGCTTTTGTTTTTCTGCGGAGCGCATCTTGTTTTTGCAGCAGAAGAGGTTCAGGAAAACTATCGGGTTTTGTTTATCAGTTCTTATTCTTATACCTGGTCTACGGTACCGCTGCAGATTGAAGGAATTACATCGGAGCTGGCAGATTATGTAACGCTTGATATAGAATATATGGATACGAAAGCGCTCCCTATGAAAATTGCCAGAGAGCAGCTTCTGGAGAGACTGCAATATAAGGAAGGCCATGCACAAACTTATGATGCGGTGATCGTGGGAGATGATGCGGCACTTCAGTTTGCCATGGAATACAGGAGTGAACTGTTTCAGGGGATCCCCATTGTTTTTGAGGGGATCAACAACCTGCGGTACGCCAGGGAAGTCAGCAAAGATCCATTGGTCACAGGTGTCATCGAGTGTGGATCCTATGAGGAGAATATTGATTTTGCCCTGACGATTCAGCCGGACGCAAAAAAAATAGTGGCGATCGTAGATAATACGGTGACAGGAATTGGGGAACAGCAACAGTTTTATGCACAGAAGGAAGCCTATCCCCAGCTGTCTTTTGAAGTGATCAACAGCTCCTTACTGACTAAGAAGGGACTGATCACGAAAATTTCGGAAGTTGACAAGCAAAGCATCCTGATCTATCTGATCCTTTCAGAGGATGCAGAAGGCAATATTTATACCAATGAACAGGTATGCCACATGATCGAACAGTACTCACAGGTTCCTGTGCTTCGGTTTGTGCAGGCGGGAATCGGTGGTGGTGTGCTCGGCGGAAACATTGTGCTCCACGATGAGTCAGGTGCCATTGCTGCCAGAATGGTCATGGACATTCTCAGAGGAAAAGATCCCGGTGAGATTCCCATGCAGGAAGACAGTCCCAATGGCTTCTGTCTTGATCAGAATGTTCTGGAAAAGTTCGGAATCTCGGAAAAGCTGATTCCGGAAAATGCCAGGATCATCAATCAGAAGATGACTTTCTGGGAAGAACATGGAAAAGTTGTTTTGATTACTCTTGGATCCGCAGCAGTGCTGATGGTTCTGATGTTACTGATCCTTCAGACAAATTATGAGCATCGGAGAAGTAAGGAACTGTCAGAAAACAACAGGAAGCTGGAAAAGGCTGCACAGGCTGCCCAGAAGGCAAGCGGTATCAAGTCCCAGTTTCTGGCTCAGATGAGTCATGAAATCCGTACACCCATGAATGCGATCATCGGTCTGACGACCATTGCAAAGACAGAAATAGAAGACAGGGAAAAAACAAAAGAATATCTGACAAAGATTGAGAACAGTTCCCGCCTTCTGTTATCTCTGATCAACGATATTTTGGATATGTCCGCCATTGAACGTGGAAAGATGAAGCTGGATCATTCTGCCTTTGATTTTAAGAAGCAGCTTTCCGGTATTGTATCCATGTTTTATCAGCAGACGAAACAGAAGAGGATTCATTTCAGGATCCATATGAATGGTGTCACAGAGGAGTGGATCGTAGGGGATGAGCTTCGTGTAAATCAGATCATGATGAATCTTTTATCCAATGCCGTGAAATTTACTCCCGAGGGGGGAGCCATTGACTTTACCATCACGCAGACAAGCCGCTCTCAGGGCAAGGTATACCTTCGGTTTATGGTGAAGGATACCGGCTGCGGAATGAGTGAGGATATGATGAAGAGACTGTTTAGTCCTTTTGAACAGGAGGATGGTTCTACTGCACGAAAACATGGCGGAAGCGGTTTGGGTCTATCCATTACAAAGAGTCTTGTAGAAATGATGGGCGGAACCATCCGTGCAGAAAGTGTTCTGGGTGAGGGAAGCTCCTTTATCGTAGACATTCCATTTGAAGCATGTGAACAAAGCTTCAGTTGGAAAAATAGCTTTGAAGATATTCGTGCTCTGGTGGTGGATGATGATGAAGATGCCTGCAAGTATTGCGGCATCCTTCTGGAACACCTGGGAGTGCGCTATGATTATGTGACAGAAGGGGAAGCAGCATTGGAAGCCCTGGGAGAAGCGGAAGATGCCGGGGATCCTTATCAGCTTTGCATCATAGACTGGCAGATGCCTACCATGGATGGAGTCGAGGTTACCAGACAGATCCGTTCGATTTTTGGCGACGATTCAGTCATCGTTCTTGCTTCTGCATTTGACTTAAATGAGATCATGGATGAAGGGAAAAATGCCGGAGCAGGTTACTTTATTACAAAGCCGATGTTTCAATCTACTCTTTATGATGTACTGGCTCGCATTGCAGGCAGGGATGTGGAAGAGGAAGCATCGGAGGATGCCGGTAAATTTGATTTTACCGGAAAACATGTACTGGTGGCAGAAGATGTGGAACTGAATATGGAAGTGGCTGTGAAGCTCCTTCGCATGGTTGGTATTGAGGCAAGCTGTGCGGAGAATGGACGAAAAGCACTGGAACTCTATGAGCAGTCACCGGATGGATTTTTCGATTGCATTTTGCTGGATATCAATATGCCGGAGATGGATGGTTACGAAACGATCCGGGCAATTCGAAAGTCCCATAAGCCGGATGCTAAGAAGGTGCCGGTGTATGCAATGACTGCCAATGCCTATGCAGAGGATGTGACAGCGGTCATGGATGCCGGGATGAACGGTCACATTGCGAAGCCTATTGAGGTCCATATATTATATGAGACCCTTCAGGAGGTTTTTAAAAAGAATGAACAGATATAAGCTTACAAAAGCAGGCGTGGATGTCAATGAGGGTCTGAAACGTCTGGATAATGATAAAGATTTCTATGAAGAGCTCCTTGAAAAGTTCTGCAGTGATTCCCATTTTGCAGAGCTGAAAGAGGCAATGGAAGCAGAAGATCCAGAGCTTGCTTTTAAGGCGGCTCACGCCTTAAAAGGGATGGCAGGGAACTTAAGCTGCATGAGATTGTATCATGTGCTGGTTCCTTTTGTAGAAAAGTTAAGGAACCATGAATTGGAAGGAGCGTTATCCATCTTTCCGGATGTATCGGAAGCATACACCGCAGTCCTGGAAGCAATGGGACACGAAATAACAGAGTAGGAGAGGAATTATGGCAATGCATGTAATTGAAAATGAGTATCTAAAGGTAATGGTGGCGGATGCCGGAGCAGAGCTTAGCAGCGTTTATGATAAGGAAACGGGGAAAGAACGTCTTTGGACTGCAGACCCGGCAATCTGGAACCGTCATGCGCCCATCCTTTTTCCGTTTGTAGGTAGAGTCATTGATGGTGTTTACCGAATCGGGGATCAGGAATATACGATGAAGACCCAGCACGGTTTTGCAAGGGATCAGGAATTTGAATTTGTGGAAGCGACAGATAAAAAAATCGTTCACCGGTTAGTGGCTACAGAGGAAACAAAAAAGATCTATCCTTACGATTTTGAACTTCTTGTGACCCATTCTCTGGATCAGGAGAATCCAAGACTTCTCCACGTGGATTGGGAGGTTAAAAATAACGGACAGGAACTGATGTATTATTTCATCGGTGGACACCCGGGATTTTTAGTATCAGAGGGAGAGCAGAAAGAGGATTACTATCTGGAATTTCCGGGAAGAGATGATTTAAAATACATTGGTGTAAATCCAGCAAATGGTTTTGCCGTACCTGATAAAGAGTATGACCTTAATACGGAACATGGTTTTATCAAATATAATGAGACGGTTCCCGACACCTGGATCTTTGATTATCAGAACATCAAAACAGTCCGCATTGCCAGACCGGACAAAACACCGTGGGTTACCATGGACTGCAGCAATTTCCCGTTGTTGGCAGTATGGGCCAATCCCAAGGGCAGCTTTATCTGTCTGGAACCATGGGTTGGAAGAACCGATGACGACGGATTTTCAGGAACCATTGATGAAAAGATTGCTGCAGCAAAGCTTCAGCCGGGAGATAAGGATCACATTTCCCATACCATTGAATTTCATAAATAAGGTGCGTACGCATTCATAAATCTGACAAAAATTTAAGCCTTCTGAGAGAAAATTTCAGGAGGCTTTTCTATTACATTTTTCGAAAAAAGGGAATATAATGGGCGAGGAAAAATGTTGGATAAATGTAACTGTTCGGGTAACTGTTCAGAAGCCACCAAACAGCTACGGGTAAATTTTGCAAAGACAGGAGATGAAACTACAAATGATAAAGGATCTGACAGAGGGAAATCCTCAAAAAATATTGTGGCAGTTTGCAATGCCCATGTTTGTCAGCGTAATCTTTCAACAGCTTTATAATATCGCTGACAGCGTGATTGTGGGAAACTTTGCACTTCATGGAGAAGATGCACTGGCAGCCGTGGGAGCTTCCTACCCTATTACCATGATTTTTATGGCCATTGCCCTGGGATGTAATGGTGGATGTGCTGTGGTGATCTCCCAGCTTTTTGGAGCAAAACGTTATGAAGAAATGAAGACGGCAGTTTCTACGACTTTGATTTCATCTTTGGTATTGTCGGCGCTGCTCACCGTTTTGGGGCTGCTTTTTTGCAATCTGATGCTTTCCATGATCAGTACACCGGAAAATATATTTTCGGATGCATCGGTCTATCTGAAAATCTATATCGGGGGCTTTGTATTCCTGTTCTTTTATAACGTGGTGACAGGAATCTTTACTTCCCTGGGGGATTCCAAAACGCCGCTTTATTTTCTAATTGGTTCCTCCGTCAGCAACATCCTTTTGGACTACATGTTTGTAGCAGTGCTTCATAAGGATGTAGCCGGTGTTGCCTGGGCAACCTTTATCTGTCAGGGTGTTGCCTGTGTGCTGGCAATGTTCACCTTAAAAAGCAGGCTGGCAGCTGTCGCCTGTGGGAGAAAGCCGGAGTTGTTTTCTTTGCCCATGCTTCGTAAGATTGCAGCCTATGCGATCCCAGGAATTTTACAGCAGAGCTTTATCTCCGTAGGAAATATTTTTGTACAGAATCTGATCAATGGATTTGGATCTTCTGTTATTGCAGGCTACTCTGCAGCCATTAAGATCAATACTTTTGCCATTACCTGTTTTACCACCCTTGGAAATGCAGTTTCCGGATTTACCGCACAAAATATTGGCGCCGGATATACGGACCGTGTGAAAAAGGGTCTGGGAGCCGGATTAAAAATGGCATTTGCTATTGGCACCGTATTCTTTGTATGCTGTTTCTTCGAAGGAAGTATGCTCATCGAACTGTTTATGAAGCAGCGAACAGAGCTTGCCATGGAAACAGGAAGACAGTTCCTTGCAATCGTTGCACCATTTTATTTCGTGGTATCCATGAAGCTTCTGGCAGACGGAGTGTTAAAGGGTTCCGGAGCCATGAGCTATTTCATGATCGCCACCTTTACCGATCTGATTTTAAGAGTGATTTTGGCATATATTCTGGCGATTCCTTTTGGAACTACTGGAATCTGGCTGTCCTGGCCTGTTGGCTGGGTCATGGGAACCGCCTTGTCCCTGATCTTCTATGGGAAAGGCGTATGGAAAAAAGTATAGAATTCGTAAAACAGGAGAGGACTTATTGTTGTTCCCCAACTTTTAACATATGGAAGCCTTTGCCATGGACTTCGTTGGATTCCAGGACAATGAGGAAGGAATCCGGATCTGCTTCCCGGACCGCACATTGTACCTGATACATTTCCTTGTTGCTGCAGGCACACATCACAACCTGTTTTTTGTCTCCGTGAAAGCCGCCCTGACCGTCTAAAATGGTAGAGCCGCGATGGCAGGTCTGATCAATGATGTCACAGATCATTTTTCCCTGATCCGTAACAATGAGTGCCAGCTTGCCTGCATTGATGCCGTACATCATCTTATCGATGACAGTAGAGAAAAGGAAGCTAACAATGACGCCGTAAATGACTCCGTCGATATCCCGGAAAATGAGTCCGCCCACAAAGACGATGGCAAGATCCGCCAAAAAGACGATCTTTCCCAGAGAAATGTGAGGATTGATGGCTTTGATGGACATGGTGATAAAGTCCATTCCTCCGGTAGACGAATTTACCATATAGATCATGGCATAACCGATGCCTCCGATCACTCCGGTACAAAGTGCTGCCAGAAGCCGGCTTCCTTCGTAAACAGGGAACATAGGTGCCAGGTAATCAATCAATATGGAAGAAATGATCATACAGCGTACAGAGCTGAATAAAAAGCGTTTCCCAAGAAGGCGGTAACAAAGGAATACGACCGGTATATTTAATAAAATCGTAGAAAGTCCCACAGGAAGTCCAAAAAGCCGGTACAGGATGATGGAGATGCCGGAAAATCCCGTCATGGGGAAGTTGGCATTTAAAGCAAAATTGTAGATGGCAGCTGCAACAAAAATGCTTCCCGTAATTTCAGCAGCAATCTGTTTTACCTGACGTTTTGGATGAAATTTTGGATTCTTCATAGGGCACCTCCTGTATAAGAAATAAAGAGCATCGGTGGATGATATCATTATCATGCGCCAATGCTCTTTTTATAATGCAACGATAGCATGGTATTTGAAAGGCTGTCAAGGAGGCAATGTGTCTGGGGTTGCGAAGAGTTCGGTTTTGTTACTGTTCATTTCGTCCTATCAACAGGCACATCCAGAGGCTTTCTGGAGAAAGCTCTAAAGGAATAGTGACGTCTGTACCGTATTATGATAATATTTTGATGAAAATTTTTTTCCGTTGCTGAAACGGAGTGAACAGTTATGTGAATATAAAAAAGGTGGATAAAATGATGAAAGAGATCAGTATCAGAGAAATGGAAGGCGTGTCTCTTGGACATGCCGGGGATCAGGAGGCAAAAACCGGAGTGACGGTGATTTATTTTCCAAATGGGGCGCAGGCAGGCTGCGATATCAGCGGTGGAGGTCCTGCATCCAGGGAAACACCCTTAACCAGCTGTCTCACAGCCGATAATCCATTAAATGCCGTGGTATTGTCGGGAGGAAGCGCCTATGGTCTGGCTGCCAGTGACGGTGTCATGAGCTGTCTTGAGGAGCATGGAATCGGATATGACACAGGCGTTGCCCTGGTGCCGCTGGTGTGCCAGTCCTGTATTTTCGATCTGGGATACGGTAAAAGCAACGTAAGACCTGACAAAGCTATGGGTTATGAAGCCTGCAAAAAAGCATTGGAGTCTTCAGATGACTCTATGGGAAATGTAGGTGCCGGAATGGGTGCTACGGTAGGAAAGCTGTTGGGTATGAAGTGCGCTTCCAAAGCAGGACTTGGCATTCATGCAGTCCAGGTGGGTGATCTGAAAATAGCGGCAGTTGTGGCAGTCAATGCCTTTGGTGACATTTTCGATCCCAAAACCGGTCAGAAGGTGGCAGGGTTGATGAAGCAGGACCGAAGCGGTTTTGAAGATTTTGAAGAACTGTTTTTGCAGCTTATGAACCGGCCAAAGGATCTGTTTAACGGAAATACTACCATTGGATGTATTATCACCAATGCGAAATTTGATAAATCCAAGTTAAACAAAATCGCATCTATGACGAGGAATGCCTACGGAAGATGCATTAGCCCGGTAGGAACTATGGCAGATGGTGACAGCATTTATGCCTGCAGCGTGGGAGATGTTATCAGTGATGTGAATCTGGTAGGAACCTTAAGTGCCAGAGTGATGGAGCAGGCAATTTTGAAAGCAGTAGAATCTTCGAAAATAAATGATGAGGAATATCTGAAGAACTGCCTGTAAAACTTTAGGTTCTGCTTGCGGATTAATGGAAAAATCGGTACAATGAATTATATTTACATTTATTTTAGGGAATAAAGGAGAGTACAAATGAAACAGGACATGATCGTAATTTTGGATCTGGGAAGTACAGAGAATACCGTACTTGCACGTCAGATCCGAGACCTTGGGGTTTACAGTGAAATTCATCCTCACGATATTACTGTGGAAGAATTAAAAGCACTGAACAATGTGAAGGGGATTATTTTAAACGGTGGTGAAAACCGTATTGTTGACGGCGTGGCAGTAGAGGTTCGTGACGAAATTTATGGTTGCGGATATCCGGTGATTTCAGTAGATTATCCGGGTTCTAAATGCGAAGTAAAATATGATAGTCTTCCTTCAGATGAAGTCGTAAAGGATTTCTTATTTAATGTATGTAAGGCAGAAGCAAACTGGAATATGAAAAACTTTGTGGAAGATCAGATTGAACTTGTTCGTAAACAGGTGGGAGATAAAAAAGTTCTTCTGGCTCTTTCCGGTGGTGTAGATTCCTCTGTTGTGGCAGCTCTTCTGATCAAGGCGATTGGCGATCAGCTGACCTGCGTTCATGTGAATCACGGTCTCATGCGTAAGAACGAATCTGAAAGCGTTGTGAAGGTATTTGGAGAACAGCTTCATGCAAATCTTGTATATGTAGACGCAACCGACAGATTCTTAGATAAGCTTGCAGGGGTTGCAGATCCGGAACAGAAACGTAAAATTATCGGTGGAGAATTTATTCGCGTATTTGAAGAAGAAGCAAGAAAACTGGAAGGAATCGAATTCCTTGGACAGGGAACTATTTATCCGGATATTATCGAGAGCGGTACAAAGACTGCAAAGATGGTAAAATCCCATCACAACGTAGGCGGTCTTCCAGAAGATCTTCAGTTTCAGCTGGTAGAGCCACTGGCACAGCTTTTCAAAGACGAAGTACGTGCCTGCGGTATTGAACTTGGATTACCTGCAGAAATGGTATACCGTCAGCCATTCCCGGGTCCGGGACTTGGTGTTCGCTGTACAGGTGCCATCACAAGAGACCGTTTGGAAGCAGTCCGTGAGTCTGATGCGATCCTTCGTGAAGAGTTTGCGAATGCAGGCTTAGATAAAAAAGTATGGCAGTACTTTACAGTCGTACCTGATTTCAAATCTGTAGGTATGAAAAACCATGAAAGATGTTTCGAATATATGGTAATCATCCGTGCAATCAACACCATTGATGCCATGACAGCAAGCATCGAAAAAATCGAGTGGGATGTTTTGGAGAAGATCACAAACCGTATTCTGGCAGAAGTTCCAAATGTAAACAGGGTATGCTATGATATGACACCGAAGCCACCGGCAACGATTGAGTTTGAATAACCATTTGTGAAAATCAAGCCTTTATTTACACATATTCCAAACAAATAGTGTTAAGTTTTGGCAACGATTTGGCAACAGAATCTAACGCAAATGTGTTAAGTGAAATATTATATTAATTGCATTAAATAAGACCTTACTGAAGTTCTTTTCCAAACTGGAAAGGAATTTCGGTAAGGTCTTTTTCTTTATCTGTCTCTTACTTGTATGGTCTGTTGCCACTGGAAAATGGAATTAAAGCAGACCTCGTTTCTTCATTTCTTCTGATAATGCATCCTGGAGTTCGGCATCCAGTTTGTCAGAGATGGCATTCTTTACATAGCCGGCGGTTGGTTCAATGTTTGGGAAGTTATATCTCCAATTGTCGTATTCATCTTCGGAGATTTCTCCCTGTTTAAGCTTGGAATATTGACTGAGCCAGGCGAAGAACATAGGTGCTATCTGGTCATAAGCCTGATGATTTTCGTCGAGAGTTATACATGGACGTCCATCCTTATCAGTACTTATTTGGAATCCATACTCGTCCTCAAGGGCGAAGAAGGTATGCATCAATCCAAGATAGGAATCAATATTAGGTACTGTGATTGCTCTGGTTGTAACACCAAAGATATCAGCTAATTGTTTAATCAGGTCATCTTTTGGAGTACGGGCTTCGGTTTCGTATTGTGCGATACGAACATCTGAAGTTTTACCCATGAATCCTAACATTTCACCGAGTTCTTTTTGCTTTAATCCTTTTCTGCTTCGGAATAATCGTATTCTTTTTCCTAACATAGTTGCCTCCTTTTGTCCGTTAATGTTGCCATTAGCATTATAGTTAAATCAATTTGTTTAAGTGTAGTATAACACCTGTAAATAATGTAATCAAGAAGAACTTTAACAAAAAAAGTTAATTATTTGTTAAAAAGGTCTTGACTTAACTAAAAAGAGTTAATATAATAACCATACAAAACTTAACGGATAAAAGTTAAGTATAAAACTGAATGAGTGTACGAAACCGAACAAACCGCCAAGCCCTTCATAATGAAGCGAGCGCCTGAGTACAAGGGAATAGAAGTACAAGGGATGGCACAGCGCCGAGCAGGGTTGCCTGTCAGAACGGGGACGAGAATACACCAAATCAAACATTCAATGAAAGGAGGCAAAGGGAATATGGAAGAAAAGACATTTTTAACAGTGGATGAAGTTGCAGAGCTATTATCAGTTTCAAAGTCAAAGGCTTATGAGATTGTAAGACAGCTTAATAAGGAATTGAAAGCAAAAGGACTTATTACAGTAGCTGCAAGAGTTAGTAAAGCATATTTTTATGAAAGAATGTGCTACAGCAAAGAGTAGTGGAAAGGAGTTGATTATATGTCGGTTTATAAAGACAATGCTACCGGCAAGTGGCGTGTGATATACCGATATACGGATATCACAGGAAAACGAAAGCAGACACAAAAACGTGGCTTTGAAACAAAACGTGAAGCAGTAGCCTGGGAACATGAGATGATGCTAAAGTCTCAGGCGAAGCTTGATATGACCTTTGGTAGCTTCTATGAGATATACGAAGCGGACAAGGCATCAAGGTTAAAGCAGAGTACCTGGGAGACGAAAAGTCATATCATAAGAACAAAGATTTTGCCATATTTTGCAAATCGTAAGATAGATGAAATTGAAGTCAGAGATGTGATTGCATGGCAGAATGAGCTTCTGGCAGCCTTTAAGGATGAAGGAAAGGAAGAAAGATATTCTCAGGACTATTTAAGAACGATACAAGCTCAGCTTACAGCAATATTTGCACATGCGATGAAATATTACAATCTTCCGAAGAATCCGTCCTCACTGGCAGGAACCATTGGTAAGGAGGTGCCAAAGGAGATGCAATTTTGGACGAAAGAAGAGTATCTAAAATTTGCAGAGGTAATGATGGACAAGCCGCGTTCCTATTATGCTTTTGAGCTTTTATATTGGACGGGAATTCGTTCAGGAGAGTTGCTGGCACTTACGCCAAGTGATTTTGATTTTGAAAAGCAGACATTGCGAATTAATAAAACATTTCATCGCTCGAAGGGGGAGGATATTATTACGACACCTAAGACGGTAAAAAGTAATCGAATTATCACTTTGCCCCCATTTTTGTGTGATGAGATTAAAGATTATCTTGGAATGTTTTATGAGATAGGTGAAAGTGAGAGGATGTTCAGTTTTACAAAATCCTATCTTGGTCATGAGATGGAAAGAGGTTGTAAGGCATCGGGCGTGAAAAAAATCAGAATTCATGATTTACGTCACAGTCACGTCTCTCTTCTTATCAATATGGGATTTAGTGCATTAGCTATAGGGAAGCGTGTGGGGCATGAAACAGAGAAAATTACTTATCGCTATGCACATTTATTCCCGACTGTGCAAAATGAGATGGCTGAGAAACTGGAAATTGAGAGAATGACGAAGGAGGCGTAACAATATGGAGAAAAGTTTAGATGCTAAAGGCAGATGGAGAAATCGTAATGTCGGTTTCAGGGTATCCGAGGAGGAAGCAAAGCTACTTGATAACTTAGTGGAATTATCCGGACTTGCAAAGCAGGATTATATCCTGCGAAGATTATTAAACCGTGAGGTAGTTGTTCAGGGAAATCCGAAGGTATTCAAGGCATTGAAGAATCAAATGACACAGATATATGAGGAACTCAAACGTCTGGAATCCGTCAGCGATGACAATGAGGAACTTCTGATTGTAGTGGAAATGGTGGCAAAAATTATGAAGGGAATGGCGAATGAGTATGACGGATAAGCGAAAAGAAAAGGCTGCTCGGATTCCTGCTATTGGCGTAGCCGGTGAGCAACCTTCCCATATGTATAACAAGACAATTATAGCAGATGCAGTTGGTTCTGACAATTTGCAAAATGATGAACAGCTAACGTTATTTGAGAAGCTGGGTGTTCAGTATGAAGAAAAAGATGGAATTTTCTATCCGCTCATTTCGGCGGAAGAGGAGCAGATTGATGTAGGAAAGTATGGATATCTTTGGATGGAGTATATGAAATTGGAATATCCACAGAGATATTTGAGTCTAAAAAGATGTTGTAGATTAAGAGAAAAAGCGGCTGAGATAAATGAAGAAGCATATAAACTGCTTGATAATATCACAGACCGTTATTTGCAAAGCCATAAACCAAAGAATCCAACTTCTACGATAGAGATGTGGAGAATTAGAGAACAGGCAAAGATGATTGCAGAGGAAATTATTTTTGCTGAAATCGTAAATCAATTTCACTAAATAAATTTATAGATTGACAAATAAGTCAAAGAAAGAGAGGCAATTATGGAAGAAAGAAATACTAATTTTTATACAAATGATGGACTTATCATGCAGGGCGAACAAATAGATACAAGCGTAGCTGTAAAAATAGCATTAGATCATGGATGGAGTTCTATCAAAGGAGAGCATATTTTTATGGAAACCTTGGTATCCCCTGTTGATTACACACCGCTTACAAATAGCGGACTGCTGGAGTATCGAGGCAAGAAATATATTATCGGTCAGGGAAGACTTGGAAAGCAGGCAACCAAGACAGAAAACGATAATTATTTTCTTCTGACACTGGCAGGAATTGCAAAGGAGCTGCGTTATCAGGGGCTTGAGAAGACAACGCATGTTGAACTTTATGCCGGGGTACCACTTACTATGTTTGGAGTGGAGAGAAAAGAATTCCGTGAATATCTATGGCACAAGGAACAGCTTTCCTTTACCTTTGAGGGAGTGCATTATTGCTTTTATCTGGATAAGGTGAAAATTTATGCACAGTGCTATGCAGCGATTGCAAATCGTATGGGAGATATGAACAGACTTCGATGCGTGGATCTTGGTTCGTGGACAATGGATGTCTTGAGTGTAAAGGACAAGGTTCCGATGGATAAGGATGCCTACACGTATGAAGTAGGACTTATCACAGCAATTGAACGAATCAAAAAGGATGGACTTCCTAAAGTTCACTGTGAGATTCCGGAGGAAGATATTACAGACTATATTAAGGGGAATGTTGCTGATGTAAATGCAGAGTTTATCCCAATTATTGAAAAGGGATTGCAGGAATATGCTGACAGTGTAGAAGCAAAGCTTAGGGAAATCAAGGTGGATTTGAAGCATGAAAATATCGTATATGTGGGCGGTGGTGCCAGTGTGATGAAGAAGTATGGAAGAACTAAGGGAAGGAATATTCAGTATGTTACAGATGTGAAAGCAAATGCAATTGGGTATCGTTATCTTGCTGATAACATCGGATAGGAGGCGCTATGGGAAATTCCGTTACTTTTCGTTTGAATCCGAAACATGCTGAAGATAGAGCAATCATAGAATGGTTAGATGCAAATGCAGGTACGGAGGGTGGGCAAACTGCCCTCGTCAAAGCTGCACTGCTAGCTGTTATTCAGGAAAATAATGAATCAGACTATTATCAGAAAATGTTAAAGGAAGTTCAGGTGGCGATATCAAAGGAAAATGAAGTATTTGCTGGTACAGTGAAAGAAGTGATGCAAGCTATGGTAAATCAGTTATTCGCCGGATCTCTTGCGATGATGGGGCAGGTGCAAAAGCCATTACAGGTGGAGCAACCACAACAATCATTGTCGCCCATATCCGTATCAGAAGCCGGATGCTGTACAACGGAAGAAAATCTAGGTACAGAGGTTAGGGAGCTTGAAGCAGATAACCATAATTCTATGGATATGGACACAAGAAGTGCTCTTGGAAGTTTGTTTGATGATGAGGATTAGGCAAGCGAATGGAGCATAAAAATTAAAAGGGCGCTAGTCGGACTGTCTTACGAAAAGGCTTATTGTTAGCCAAAATGTAGGGCAGTTTTTTATTGGAACAGTTTGGATAGGATGAAATGTCTTACGGTATCGTTAAGCCGAAGAGTGAAAAATAAGGCTACAAAGTAGACATATTTTTCAACTCACAGGTGTGGGCGGCTGGGGCTTGGGGATGCAATCCCCAACAAGTTCTGCCCTGTGTACACACAGGGCGGAACTTGCTCTACTAATTGCGACTTTAATGGAGCACCTGCCGACTGTAGTCGGCTTGCATCAGGGAATGAATGAGCTCTTATGAAAAAGGATGCAATAGCTATGGGAAGATTTCGTATGGAAAAGGAATATGAATGATTTCTGTAAAACAGAGCGTCTAACAAATTTTCCATATGTACCACTGGCGAATAGCCTGGTTAGTGGTGCAAGAACATTCCTCGGTTTACGATATTCACGAAACGAAGTGGAGTGTATCACGAGCAAAGCGAGTTATCCGTGAGCGACCATAGGGGAGTGAGCGTATAACCGGAGGGAGGAGCGATAGCGACGGCGAAAAATATTGCCGTATCCGGCACAAATGTAATTGGAGATTTAGTAGAAGCAGAAGAGGATAACTATTCTGAAATCTGCTTTTTTACGGAAGGAGAAGTAAAAAAAATGAGACAAGATACAGATAAAAAGAAAGAAGCAATGACACGAATGGAGATGCGTATATCCAAAGAGGATAAGGCACTCATAGAACAAAAGGCAAGAAAGGCAGGGATTACCACATCAGAATTTATTAGGAGAAGTGCACTTGGAAGGCGACTTCCTAATTATGGAGATACAACAATTTTACGAGAGTATTCCATGCAGCTTGGAAAGATTGGTTCTAATTTGAATCAGATTGCAAAATATGTCAATCAGGGATTTCCCACAGATAGTCTGAGAGGAGAAATCAGAGAGACTTGCAGGGAGATTGTGGATTTAAAATTTCGTATCTTACCGGCACTTGAGGATGTAGCCTGTGGCAAGAAATATCAAAAGAAACCTGTAAATATAGCAAGTGGAAAAGAAAGTGGGTGATTAAATGGCGATATTAAAGCATATTCCGATTAAAAACCGTTATTACTCATCTGCTGTGGAATATCTGACCTGCCAGTTTGATGAATACACAAATGAACCAATTCTTGATGAAAAGGGAAGAATTATGGAACGAGAGGAGTATCTGATTGAGGGTGTTAACTGTGAAGTAGATACTTTTGGAGCAGAATGCATTGAGACGAATCGATTCTATGGTAAAAATAATGCAGTGAAGGATGTGAAAGCACATCATTATATTATGTCCTTTGATCCGACAGATAATATAACGATGGAAGAAGCACTTGCATTTGGAAAAGAATGGTTATCTGTCTTTGCACCCGGGCATCAGGCAGTGATTGCAGCACATCCGGATGGTCATCATGGTAGTAAAAATATGCATGTTCACATCGTATTTAATTCAGTAAGGAAATATGCAGGAGTGCAGGAGAAGTGGCATTATAAGCCCTGCGAATGGAAGCAGGGATGTAAGCATAGAAGCACAGGAAGAATGATGCATAATGCCAAGAAGTGGGTGATGAGAAGATGTCTGATTCAAGGATATGAACAGGTGGATCTTCTTACCAAGAAACATCGGGATGATTACTGGGTAGAGAAACGATTGATGCAATCTAATGCGAAGGACGGTATTGGGGTAACATCAAATAAAGAGATGATAAGAAATACGATTGATAAGCTGATTCCGGCAGTAAAATCCTTTGAACAGTTGGTGGAATACCTGACCGGTATTTATGGTTGGAACATCCGTGTTACAGATAAAACAGTCACATTTACTATGCCGGATATGAAGCGGGGTATCCGTGGTAACAAGCTTGGAGATAGATATGGAAAAGCGGAACTGATAGAGCGTATTGATGTTGCTGTAAAAGAGAAGGCTGCTTTGGAAGCCAAAAGAATTGCAGAAGAAAAAGCAAGGCTTGAAGCAGAAAGAAAAGCGGCTGCTGAAAAAGCGGATCTGAGAAGAAAAGAAGAATTGTCTCAGAAGAAGAGAAAACTAGCATTTGAACGCAATAGTATTCAACATAATTATTTTATGGAAAATGCTAATTCGGATGATTGGAATTCAGATTATGCGAAGTATCTGATGGCAGAGAAGATTACTGATTATGATTCCAAAACATTGGAAGAGTTATCGGTGTCGATTATGACGAAGGAAGAATTTGAGCAGAAGCAGATTGAAAAAATGCAGGTGGCAATCAGTGAGAAAGCACGAGAATTATGGTATGATGCACTCAGTAACATCGATGGGACAGTATATTCGAATAAGTGGGAATACCTGGACTATTTAGAAGAGATAAGGTTTCGAAAGGCTTCTACACTTACCTTGCAACAGGTAAAAGAACCAATTCTATCTTTTGTGGAATTCAATGAGATGAAGGAACGGGAAAATGTCATGCATGTAGAATCGGTTGAAAGTGTTCAGAATGTTGTAGTGGACGAGGAAACAGAAGAAACAATTGCTATTCAACCAATGTCGACAGAAGAGCTTGAGATTCAGGAGATTTCGAGACCAAAACCAATAGTAGAAGCGGTTGCTGACGTTGAACCGGTTATTGAAAGACCGTTAACTATTGAAGAGAGGGCAAGAGTAATATCGTCAAAAATTCGTAATAATTATGGAAGATATGACAAAGTTCCAGTGAAGGTAAAAGCAGAGTTGTTTCAATTTTCTATTGATGATTTGCAAGCGGATATGAAGCTTCATTCATTGGTGTTAAAAGAGCTTAATGTGAAAATGTATAGTTCGGAATTGTATGATGATTATATGAGTATTGTAGATGTGACAGATGAAAAGCAGTCGGATGAGACGCGGAATGTTAATTGTTTCAGCAGTGAAAAGCGTTGGAATAGGAGTAGATAAGTAGGATTAGTGATGATGAGGACAGATTACTTATTGGATAGAAGTAGCTGTCCTTTACATACATGGTTAATTTATTGATTCACTTTACGGATTCATTTTACGTTACTTTACGCATTTTACGGAATGCTAAATGATTAACTATAAAGAATTTGATAATAATTCGTGTGTTTGCAGAGAAAATTAGTTGAGGAACCGAGGAGAATATGATATATTTAACTTGGTAAGTAGTGTTTTATATTGCATTTTCGGTGTGAGGTTGAGGTAAAGATAAAATGGAAGTAAGTTATAAAAAACTATGGAAATTGTTAATCGATAAGGATATGAAGAAGAAAGACTTACAGGCGGATGCTGGAATTAGTTGGGCATCCGTTACCAAGCTTTCAAAAGGTGAAACTGTCAGCATGGAAGTCCTTATGAAGGTATGCAAAACATTGGAATGTAATATCGGGGATATTATGGATTTGATTCCTGAGAAAGAGAATAAGGAATAGCACAATCGGGGGATACAGTATGTCAAAGGATAATAGCGATTTTTTAAGGTAAAGAATAATTGGTCACTTATTAAAGACAAATTGCTAGGCTGTTATCTAACGCCTTACATGCAGAAAATCTTGGCTACAAATAAGAAGATTTGTTATGTGGATTGCTTTTCATGAAAAGGTAAGTTTGAAGACAATCAGCCTGGATCGCCGTTGATTGCGCTTCAGATTAGAGATGATTGTCTTGGAAAAACAAGGATGAGAATTAATAAGAGGCAAGCTATTGATATGACGTTTATTGATTTAAATTATGCGTCTGGTCTGGAAACAAACCTAGCTATGTATGATAACTGCTATGGAAAGCCAAATATTGTAAGTGGTAAATATCCGCAGCATAAACATTTTTATAATGCGAAGGCACAGGAGGTTATTGATTTTTGTACGCAAAGAAAAATTGCATACCACATAAAGGATAAGACTATCACAGAGGAGTGAAACTTATGGGGACGGTAATAGAATTGAACAGCTTGCCGAATGAAGACGCGATGCTTTCTAGGCTGTTGATTTATATGAAAGTAATAAAGAAAATAAATGAACCAAAATCTGTTAGTAAGCCTTTGGCAGAGGCTTTGTTGGCATGTAAGCCAAATCGACGAAGTATGAAGCTGGAGCAGATATTTAATAATGTACTGGACACACTTCCAGACGGTGTAGTAATTAAGGATATCGATGTATTGTTTAATCCTGATTACAAGGTAGATGTGCTTAAGATACTTATAGCATCTCGAAAACGGAAACGCTATAGCGTAATCTGGCCGGGAAGATGTGAAGATGGAAAACTAATATATAGCGAGGAAGGATTTCCAGACTATAAGACCTATAATATAGAAAACTATGACATTACGTGTGTGATTGGAGGATATGGCAAATGAAGTATTCAGAGTTAATTAGCTTTAAACCGATTGAGTCAACCATCCAGCTTTTGGAGACAGCAGATAAGAAGGTTGCTCAGGATATGGTACAGACCTATGTTATGTCTGATACTATGGCAGATAATTTGAAGGCAACTGTAATTGACCAGTTGCAGATGGAAGAGGTTATCGATAATAAGGCAGTTATGATTGTTGGTAACTATGGTACTGGTAAATCACACTTGATGTCCGTTATTGCTGCAATTGCAACAGACGAAGATAATCTCTCTTATGTTCAGAATAAGAAATTTGGAAAGGATATGGAGATTGTAGCTGGAAAGTTTGAAGTTCTCAGACTCAAGGTTGATGGTCTTACAATGCCTCTTCGTGAAGTAATTCTTGCAGAGATTGAGGATGATTTTGCAAGCAGAGGAATCGATTATACAGTTCCTGATTTGGATAATGTCAGAGATAATGCTCGCTTAATTAAAGAAGTAATGCAGGCATTCCAGGCAAAGTATCCGGATAAGGGATATTTGATTGTTATTGATGAGTTACTTTCATATCTTACATCGAGAGATGAGCGTCAGATTGTACTTGACCTTGCTTTCCTTCAGTCTATGGCCGAGATGTGTTCAAAATCTAAGATTCGTCTTATCTGTGGTGTGCAGGAAAAGGTATTTGATAATCCGAGATTCAGTTTCGTAAGTGAGACTTTAAAGAAGGTTGGCGACCGTTTTACACAGATTATCATAACTAAGGAAGCGACAGCGTATGTCGTATCCGAACGTATTTTGAAGAAGACTCCTGAGCAGAAGGCTATGATCCGTCAGCATCTGGAGAAGTTCAGCGGACTCTATGCCGGAATGTCTTCTAAGATGGATGATTTTGTGGATTTATTCCCTATCCATCCTTCATACATTGAAGTGTTTAACAAGATTTATCTGATTGAGAACAGACATATCCTGAAGAATATTTCTTTAACAATTAAGGAAATTTTTAATAAGGAGGTTCCTGCAGATAAGCCAGGAGTTATTTCCTTTGATGATTATTGGCCAGCAATCAAGTCTAACGGCCTGCTGAAAAGCGATGTTACTATCAGCCGGGTTGTCGGTGCCAGCGGACAGCTGGAGGAGATTATTAATCGTTCCTTTACAAAGGCAGCGTATAAGCCTATGGCTTTGCAGATTATCTATGCACTGAGTGTACATAGATTGACTACTAACGGTTTGGATGTACAGTTTGGTCTTACTGCTGAGAATCTTAAGGATGATCTGTGCTTATATCTTCCTATGCCTGAGCAGGATGCGGATTTCCTTCTGGGTGCAGTAAACGCAACCTTAAAGGAAATTATGAAGACGGTTTCCGGTCAGTTTATTATTCATAATGATGCAAATAACCAGTATTACATCGATGTAGATAAAGTTGTTGACTATGATGAACGTATTAAGCAGAAGGCTTCCATGATGGCAGAGGGAGAGCTTAATCGTTACTTCTATACTGTTGTTTATAGCTGTTTAGAGTGGGAAGCTCGTCAGTATGTAAATGGATTTAATATCTACCAGTACGACTTGAACTGGGATTCTCACAATATATTCCGTGAAGGTTATCTCTTTATGGGGCTTCCAGGAGAGAGGAGTACAGCTCAGCCAGAAAGAGATTTCTATATCCATATCATGCCTCCATTTGGTGATGCGAGTGCTGATACACATAACCTGGATGATGAAGTTTATTTCTATTTCAGAGGCAGTGATGAGTTTAAGGAAATGCTTAGAATGTTTGCAGCAGCAAATGCTCAGGCAGATATCAGTGAAGGCAAAGATAAAGACGCTTATCTCGGAAAAGCACAGATGCTTAAGAAAAAGCTTGTTAAGTATCTCAGTGAGAATAAAAACACGTGCTTCAATGTTACCTATAAGTGTGTAATGCATCAGCTGATTGAGGTTCTTAAGGGCAAATACAACAGAGATATGACTTTTAAGGATACTATTGATCTGGCTGCATCAATCAGTTTAGATGAATACTTTGGAACTATCTATCCTGGATATCCTGTAATGAAAACAAAGATTACAAGAAAGAATCAGGCCGATGCTGTTAGGTCTGCGTTTGACCATTTTGCGGGTCGTAAAAATCAGCAGTCTACACAGATGCTCCAGAGCTTTGGACTTCTTGACGGAGATAAGATTAGACCGGAAGGCTCAAAGTATGCGTCGTACTATATTGATATGATTAAGCAACTTCAGCCTCAGGGAGTACTTAATTATTCCGATATCTTTGAACCTGCAAATGATGATATGTTTGTGGATAAGAAATTCAAGATTAATTATTTGTTTACACCGATTATTTTCTTGTCTTTGGTACATGCGGGCTATGCTGTTATTACGCTTAAGGACGGAAGCACTCTTACAGCTTCGAATCTGGATAAGGTTCCGAAAATGAGTGTATTTGATTTATATGAATTCAAATACATCTCAAGACCTGCTCAGATTTCTATGGCAGAACTTAAGAAGCTGTTTGAAGTTTTAGATATTAATCCGGCACTTCTTGATAATCCTAATGATCGCGAAAAGGGAGTGGAAGAGCTTCTTAAGAAGGCACAGGAGATGTGCAACAATGCAGTTATTCTTGAGAGAAGATTGACTGATGGTTTTGAACTTTGGGGCGAGCCTCTTGCAAACGCTCAGCAGGTTAGCATGATGCGTGGAGCTTGTACTGCAGTTAAGAATGAATTTAGCAACTATAGTGCTAAGTACAATACTCCAGCAAAACTTAATAACTTTAGTCTTTCATATGATGAGGTAGAAGAATTAGGAAAGAAGATTGCACTTCTTAAGCTGATTCCTGAATATACAACTTTTAAGACCGACTGCTCTGATATTGTTTCATACATTGCAAATATCGAATTTATCGAACTTGGCGCAAGTATGAAGTCTGATATTGAAAATGGAAAGGCAGCCTTCCGTGAGATAAGAGATAGCATCATGGATGGTGCTCTTGGCGATGTTGCAGCTCAGAAGGTGGTTGCAAAGCTGGAAAAGATTAAAGATAAATACATCGACATATACTTCGAGGAACACAAGAAAAAGAGACTCGGAATTGATGACGCAAAGCGTAGAGGGAAGATTCAGGAAAGTGCTGCTCTCGGCAACCTTCGTAAGTTGCGAGGTATTGAAATTCTGTCATCAGCTAAGCTCGGAGAATTAGAACAGGACATGGCTGGACTTAAAGTATGTTATGAACTGACTCCTACAGAGTTGAAGACAAGCCCTATCTGTCCTCATTGCCGATACAGCCTGGAGGATAAGGCAAAGAATGTGATGGGACAGCTGGATAGCCTTGAAATTCGAATTGATGACATGGTTGCTGAATGGACAAAGATGCTCCTGGATACTATTTCAGATCCAATTGTTCTTGATCAGAAGAAGTTCCTAAAAGCTCAGGAAGCGCAGGCAATTGATGAATTTGTTGCATCAGGAAGCTTACCTAAGAAGGTTGATGATTTCTTCGTTAAGAGCATCAATGCACTTCTAAAGGGATTTGAGCCTGTTGTTATTGATACAGATGATCTCATCAAGAAACTGGAAGAAATGCCTCCTATGGATGAGACTTCATTCAAGGCGAAGATAAATGAAATTGTATCCACATATATCAAGGGCAAGGACATAAGTAAACTACGGATTGTTGTAAAGAGAAGGGAAAGTGAGGATTAAGTTATGGAATCAAAAAAACTGACCATAGATAATATAGAATCAGTTAGAGATATTGACGGTTTTCCTATTGGAACTGACGAGGATATTATGGAATTGTCAAATGCGCCCTATTATACTGCATGCCCTAATCCTTTCGTAGAAGAGTATATTAACGAAAATGGTCATCCGTATGAGGAAAGTGATGATTATCATAGAGAGCCTTTCACATCTGATGTTAGCGAGGGAAAGCATGATCCATATTATATGGCACATGGATATCATACAAAAGTACCTTATATGGCGATAATGAGATATATCCTGCACTATACAGATCCTGGTGATGTTGTTCTTGATTCATTTTGTGGTACGGGAATGACCGCTGTAGCTGCGTTGCAGTGTGGCACGGATGATTATGAAGTCAAGAATCATGTTTCAGTATCTAAAGATACAAAATGGGGAGCAAGAAAGGCAGTTGTTTCTGACTTGTCTCCTATTGCTTCATTTATTGCATCAAATTACGCAAACGAAATAAATATGAGTCATTTTTATGAAATAGTTACACCTATTTTAGAAAAACTTAAAAGAGATTATGGATGGATGTATGAGACCAAATACGATGGGAGTGTGGCTCAAATCAATTATACTGTCTGGTCAGATATTTATATATGCAAAAATTGCTCATCTGAATTTGTGTATTGGGATGTAGTTATAGATCCCGAAACTTCAAAGACAAAGTCAAACCCTGTATGTCCACATTGTGGCGCAAAGATCGTGATGAAGGATATTGAAAAGGCGTTTGTAGATGAATATGATGTATATTCAGGTGAAGTAAAAAAAACGGTAAAACAGAAACAGATTATGATTAAGTGTCAGGTTGGGAAGACCCAATATAAAAAGACACCAGATTTAGATGATATAGAGAAGGCTGAAAAAATCAAAAATCTTTCGAACACGAGTTGGGTACCAACAAATGAGATTTCAATGGGGGACAAGTCAAGTGAACCATTAAGAATATGTATTGATAAAGCTTATAAAATTTATTCAGACAGAAATCTATTCATTTTATCAAAGGTTTATGAAGCTTTTGATATGATAGAAGAAAAGAGATATCGTAATTTTGCAAAGTTTCTGTTTTCTTCTGTATATTCGCGCTCACATAGAATGAACAGGTATATGCCAGATTATAACAGACATGTTGGTCCTCTTGCAGGAACAATGTATTTTCCGTATTTTTCAGCTGAGATTAATGTATTTCAGCTGTTGGATGAAAAATTGAAGTCAATGTTGGCATTGGGAAATATACATGGAAATGCTATTGTTTCAAATCAGTCGGCGACATCACTAAAAAATGTTTCAGATTGTTCAATTGACTATATATTTACGGATCCTCCTTTTGGAGACAATATTATGTATTCTGAATTAAACTTCGTTAATGAATGTTGGAATAAGGTAATTACAAATAATTCTAACGAGGCAATAATGAATAAAACACAGGGGAAGAATTTGGCAGATTATCAGCGTTTGATGACGAGGGCTTTTAAAGAAAATTATAGGGTTTTGAAGCCGGGGCGTTGGATGACGGTTGAATTTCATAATTCCAAGAATAGTGTTTGGAATGCCATTCAGGAGGCAATAAACGTTGCTGGATTCATTATTGCTGATGTTAGAACCTTGGATAAAAAGAAAGGTACAACCAACCAATTATCTTATGGTTACGCTGTGAAGCAAGATTTAGTTATATCGGCATATAAACCCAAAGAAGAGTTTGAAAGACAATTTGTATTAAACTCTGGTAGTGAAGAAACGGCATGGGATTTTGTTGGACAACACTTGTATAATCTTCCGGTAGTTGTCATTACAAATGGTAAAATAGAGGTGATTTCTGAAAGACAAGCATATCTATTGTTTGATCGAATGGTTGCATATCATATTATGCATGGTATTCCGGTTCCATTAAGTGCAACGGATTTCTATAATGGTCTTGATGAAAGGTTCTTGAAACGAGACAATATGTACTTCTTGCCAGATCAAGTTAATGAATATGATACTGCAAGAATAAAAACTGATATTGAGCCGATACAGTTTAGTTTATTTGTAACCAATGAAAAGACAGCAATTGCGTGGTTGTATCAGCAATTGAGTAATGAATATGGAGGACCTAAGACATATGCAGAGATTCAACCTAAGTTTTTACAAGAAATAAAATCGGTTGATAAGTATGAAGCTATACCTGAATTGGCAGTACTTTTAGAAGAAAACTTTCTACAAGATGAAAAAGGTAAATGGTATATCCCTGATGTGACTAAAGAGGGAGATTTAGCTAAATTGCGAGAAAAAAATCTTTTGAAAGAGTTTGAAGGATATCTTACATCAAAAGGAAAACTTAAGCAATTCAGGTCGGAAGCGATAAGAGTCGGGTTCTCAAAGCTTTGGAAGGAAAAGAATTATAAAGCTATTGTTGATCTTGCTGATAGACTTCCAGAATCAACCGTTCAGGAAGATCCAAACATCCTGATGTATTACGATATCAGCTTAAGCAGAGTTTAAGATTTGGAGGAGATAACAGTGTTAGAAACCGGTGATTTTGCGTTTGATTCGGTTACCGGTGCCAATGTACAAGTCCTTGAAAGGATTGAAGCCTGGGGATACACGTCTTATAGGGTTTTCAATCCTTCAACAGGGATTGTATATAAGGCTACGGAAGAACAGCTGAATAAAGATGGCGGCACGAATACTTATGATGAAAATTATCTGCGGTATGTAACGCTGTTATCTAAGATAAAGAATGAGACAGCAGGTGGATTGTTGTCTTCTTTGGCGAGCGGTGTAATACCGCTTCCACATCAGTTGCATGTACTTAATCGTGCAATGGAAAGCAATAATATCAGATACATTTTGGCTGATGAGGTAGGTCTTGGAAAGACTATCGAAGCTGGAATGGTTATCAAAGAATTGAAAGCAAGAGGACTTGTAAAGCGTGTTCTAGTTGTATGTCCTACGGGTTTGGTTACACAGTGGGCATCAGAAATGCAGGAGAAATTTCATGAGAAGTTCAATGTCATTTTGCCATCAGACTATGATACTATCCGTAGACTGACAGATAATGAGGATGTATACGGACAGTATGATCAGGTTATTTCTCCGATGGATTCCATCAAGCCTATCGAAAAGCATGCGGGATGGACAGCGGAGAAGGTTGAGAAATACAACGAAGAAAGAATCTATTCAATTATTAATAGTGGATGGGACTTGATAATTATCGATGAGGCCCATCGTGTGGCTGGCTCTTCCGGAGAGGTTGCAAGATATAAGCTTGGATATTTGCTGTCGCAGGCAAGTCCGTATCTTCTTCTGTTATCAGCTACGCCTCATAATGGAAAGACTGAGCCTTTCTTAAGATTGGTAAGACTGCTTGATGAAGAAGCCTTCCCGAATGCAAAGTCTATAGTTAAGGAACAGGTCGCTCCATATCTTATCCGAACTGAGAAGAGGGAAGCTATTGATAATAATGGCAACAAGCTGTTTAAGAACAGAGTGACTCATCTGGTATCCCTTAATTGGGATGAGAGACATACTTTGCAGCGTGAATTATATGAGCTGGTTACAGATTATGTTTCTAAGACCTATAACAAGGCATTAAGAAATCGCAAGAAGAATATGTGCTTAATCTTCTTGCTGATTATCATGCAGAGAATGGTAACCAGTAGTACAGCTGCTGTACGTCAAAGTTTGGAACGTCGATTACTGGCTTTGAAAACGCAGAGTACACACTTGGGAAATCTTACAGAAGATGATTTAGCAGAGCTTGATATCGAGGATGGTGTTGAAGAGGCTCTGGAGGCGATTTCGCTTGATATGGAAGCCGAGATTGCAGAACTGGAGCTTATCATTTCAGTTGCAAAGCAGGCAGAATTCCAGCATCCTGATGTTAAGGTGGAGCATCTTACCAATACTATAGATGCACTTCAGTCTGAGGATTCTAGTCAGAAGATTATTATCTTTACTGAATTTGTTGCAACACAGAAGTATTTGCAGATGTTACTTGTAAATAAAGGTTATACGGTCACCATCCTAAATGGTGGCATGAGCATTGATGAGAGAAATGATGCTCTCAGAGAATTTAGAGAAAAGACCAGTATCTTTATTTCTACTGATGCCGGTGGAGAAGGTTTGAACCTTCAGTTTTCTAATATCATTATCAATTATGACTTGCCTTGGAACCCGATGAAGATTGAACAGCGTTGTGGTCGTGCTGATCGTATTGGTCAGAAGAGGGACGTTCATATTTATAATTTCATCATTACAGATACTGTCGAAAATCGTGTCCGTGATGTATTGGAAGAAAAGCTGTCTGTTATCTTGCAGGAGATGGGCGTAGATAAATACTCGGATGTACTGGATAGCGAAGTTGCTGAGTGCGACTTCACGGATGCTTATATGAATACCATCGCAAAGCCTTATAAGATGGAAGAAAGTATCAAGCCTATTGAGACCGAGATGCGGCAGCAGTTGAAGTATTCCAGAGAGTATAAAGATGTTATAAGAGAAGAAAAGGATCTTACTGAACTCGTAGGCCAGGAATCTAATTTTGATGTGGATGCTGCACTTCGTCTTATGCTTGCTTATTATGATGGCTGGCAGGGCGTAGAATCTACATTGATTGACCGTATCGGTATGACTGATGCCGAGATTACAAGGCATCTAAAGACGGATATTATTCAGGACAAGTTTTCGCCTATTCTATCTGTCGGGATTAAAGATTTCCCTAATGAGGCAGGATATTTTATGCTTTGGGAATTGTCAATTTCTGATGATGAAAGCAATCAGAGAGTCATTCCGGTATTTGTGAATGAATCTTTTGTACTTAGACCGATGGCTGGAAAGCGAATTATGGAACAGTTTTTAGATGCACATTCCAGATTGACTGTTAAGACGGTTTCTAATCTTTCATCAGAGGACTATCAGAGACTTGAGAAGATGAGCATGGATTTTGCTTATGATTCTTTTGTCGAATTAAAAGAAAAGAAATTACAGAAGAACCAGGAAAGCTATAACAAGTACAAATATGCGCTGCAGTTAAGAACAGAGGCTGCGGATCATATTGGAATTGAAAATATTAGGAAGTCACGTCTGACTCGTTTAGAGAAAGAACGTGAAGAAATAGAAAGGGCTTTTGAAAAAGGAAAGCAGGTGTATCCTGATTTCCGATTATCATTACTGGTTAGATTGGAGGCGTAGATATGTTTGCAGATCTGCTGTATGAAAAATCCTCAGCAGCCTACGAAAAACACGTCCTTCTTATCGAAGAGGACTCTTTAGAAGATAAAACAGAATACTGCGCCTATTTTGCAGAAAAAGGCTTTCAGATTATTCGTTACGAGAATGATTTGGTCTATCGAATAAAGTATGAGGACATTGTAAAGGCTGGTGATTCACGGATACTTATGCTTTCGGCACCAGGAACATATATTCCTTATGATATCCAAAAGTGCTTTAGAGTTTATAAGGTGAGCATTTCAAATCTATTTCCGAAGATAAATGCTTCAGTTGTGAAGAAAACACCGGAGCTTAATTATGATTTGCTTTGTATGGCGTATAAAAAGAATTTTTCAGATTTGACGGACGCTGAGGATACAAAGGAGTTCATTGAAGAAATCGTCTATGGAAAGAGCAATATCAGAGAATATGTGAAATTGCTTTGTAAACAGTTAAACGCTGCAGTAAATGAGGCGAAGACTTATAAGGATTGGTTTACAATTGCAGAACTGAAGTCTGAGATTCATGTACTGTCAGAGCAGTATAGAATTCCGGTGGACGTAGAAGATGCCAATCTCTCTTTTGTAGATTTTATTTTAAAGAGTTTTGGAAAACTGTCTGTTGAGATGAATCCTTCAGCACCGGTGCTTGTTAGCAGGACGATGGAATACATTTCTGATCATAGTAAAAAGTTTGTATTTATTGTTATGGACGGCATGTCAGAGTTTGATTGGCGCATTATTTCAAAGTCTTTTTCTGGTATCCATTATGAAAAAGGTCAGTCAATGGCGATGATTCCAACGGTAACCTCTATATCAAGACAATGTTTGCTGTCGAATAAGTTTCCAAAGGAACTAGAGAATCCTTGGAGGCAGAGCAAAGAAAAGAAGGAATTCATCGAATGTGCTAAGAACCTTGGCTTTACAGAGGCTCAGATCGGTTACGAGAGAGGTTATGATGCTGAATTTGGTCCGGCTGTAAAATGTGCGGCTATCATCATCAATGATGTGGATGATATGGTTCACGGACAGCTACAGGGAAGACTCGGGATGTATAACGATATTAAGGTTCTTGCTGATCAGCATAAACTGGTTGATACAGTAAGAAGAATGCTTGCTCAGGGATTTGATGTATATATCAGTGCAGATCATGGAAATACACCTTGTATCGGTATGGGCAAATTGATGAAAACGGGCGTTGAAACGGAAACCAAGAGCCGAAGAATGATTGTTCTTAAGGACTTTGCTAATAAGGATAGTCTGTTTGAAAAATATGAGGATCTGATTGAATATCCGGGATACTATCTGGATAAGCAATTTGATTATTTGATCTGCGGTGTCGGAGAATCCTTTGATGCCAAAGGTGATGAAGTGATGAGTCACGGAGGAATTACTATCGATGAGGTGATTGTTCCGTTTATTAAGATAAAGGCGGTGGATAATAATGGCTAAAATGGTTGGGTATGCGTGTAGTATACGATTACCTTGGTTAAACAAGGCAGTACAGATGCTGGAAGAGAATCTTCCTGAAGTTGAATATAAAGAAAAAATGAATGAGTATTTGTCCTTCGAAATTGACAGCCCGACAAGACTTAGAAAGACAAGAGAGATTTTGATGAATGTTTGGTATTATCCCTCTGAAGAGTTGGATAATACAAGGAAAGAAGCAATTGCTTTATTAAGTAAACATCCGGAATACTCTGCTCCAATACAGTATTGCATGTTGTGTCTTACATATCCCGTATTTGCTGATGTATGTAAGATTATGGGTAAACTTTATGAATTTCAGGAGGAAGTAACAAATTCTACACTTAAACAGAAATTATATGATGAATGGGGAGAAAGGGGGACTCTTGAAGCAACCACCAGAAGAATAACATTGACGCTTAAGGAAATGGAAATTCTTAAGAATGAAGTGAAGACAAGATATACGCTACATAAGATTGAAATTACCAATAATGATGTGATTGATTTTATTATTACTCAGGGAATGAAATTAGACGGTAGTAGCTATTACTCATATTCAGAGATGAATACTCTTTATATTTTGTTTCCGTTTGAGTATCGGATAAGTAAAGAGATGCTTATGGATAAGGATAAATATGTGATGACAGGTTTCGGTGGAGAGATTTCCTTTACATTAAAGGCATGATAGATTTAATCGGACGAGGTTCAAAAATTTTGATATAATCAAAGAACATAAAGTTTAAATATATGGAATTAATAGGCTATTTGAACAAGACAAACAAGGGAGAAAAATGGTGTAAGATACAATGCTCTCTTTTTAAGTGAGTAAATTGTAGAAAATGGAAAGGGAAGAGAGTACTATGTACAGTGCGGACTGGTTTTGGCCTTCGAGTAATATGGATTTCTGGAAAATTGAAAATAACGAGTACAAGGTTAGAATCAAATGGAGTCATAATTATTTTGAAGATTATAAGAAACTGGCATACGATTTTTACATATGTGGATATAGTACATTTGGTGAAGTAATAAATAGCGGACACGATAATATTAAGTCTGATATGTGGTTTCTGGCAGGAATATTTTTGTTACGCCAAAGTATTGAATTAGGCTTTAAGGCTCTTATTTGTAGAGTTTGTAAGAAAAATAGTGACATACAAATGACATTTGAAGAGTGCTGCCATGATTTGTCTGCATTATTCAGAAAATATTGTAATAATACAGAAGAGGAATATTTGAGCGATGAAGAGAGGGAATGGCTTGAATTATACCTAAATTCATTAGAGAATGTAGATGAAAAATCTGATATGTTTAGATTTCCTTTTGAAGATAAATTTCTTGAACAATATAGAGATAAGTTTTTGGATAATGTAGAAGTTGCTAATAATATGTTGCAAGCATTTTCACTGGTGAAGAAGTGTATTGAAAAGGGGAATGTTACTAAGGAAGATAAATTTGACAATCGTTTAAGTCCTGAGTTCTTTGTATTTGCTAATCATGGAATTGGAAATTGCTATCTATGGCAAAGAGTATCAGATGAAGGATTTCATGTGAAGATTAAGGGATATCAGGATGTGGCAGATTTTATTTTTAATAATATAGAAATTAATATAGACAACAAAGTATATCCGCTTATGTTTATGCTTAGAAATACATTAGAGCTATGCTTGAAGCGATTATTTTATAGTAGAGTAGATAATGGTGTGCCTTTGCACATCTTTAGGGCAAAAAGAAAAAGTCATCTTGTTAAAAAAGACCTCTGGAAAAATGTAAAACCTGTAATTATGCGTTATGCGAATACACAGGGGAATGATATTGATGTGATTAACAATGTTGAGAAAATGATAGAGGTTGTGAATTCGTTAGATAAAAATGGCGATAATTTTAGATATCCGACATCATATAGTTTGGAATATAGAATTGATAATGTGGTTTTGGATTTGAAAAATGTATATAAATATTTGAGAGCAATTAGTAATTTTCTTGATGGCTGCGATTCAATGCTGGATGCTGTGGTTGAGTATCAAGATGAAATGCGTGCTGAATATGAGGCAGATATGAGGGCAAATATGGATTGGTATTAATATCTGAAACAATAATAAATTATGCGTATATGAAGAGAACTATTTAATTTATTAAATCATATTCTATGGAGATTGGTTTGACTTATTTAGAATTGGAGCATAGTGGAAAATTGAGAAAAATATGCGATTGTTACGATTGCTTTAGGTAGGGAAGGTTTACCGAAAATGTTAAATAATATTTTGGGATAAAGATGGTTTGCTTGGTGTATTTGCCAAAAAGAATATAATGGGTAGAAAGGGTGTTGCGAGATGGCGAACGAATTGGAAAGAGCATTAAATAATTACAAGAAAAATATGGATGCTAATAGAAAAGGAGATGCCGCTTGCTATGACAGCTTCTTTAAATATTGTGAGGAAGAAGGATTATCAAAGTATCCCCTGAAAAAATTGTTTGTGGAATATATTAGCATGCACAGTATAGTAGAAGCTTGTAGGACATACGTTGAAGAAAGTAAGAAGGCAAAAACGGAGCAAGCTATTAATAGATATTTGATTGCAATGGATAAATTTTATGCAAACTATATAAAGAAGCAGGGAATTATATGTGATGAGCTTGAAGCGGGATGTCATAGAAAAGAAGTTATAAATGATGTAGTTAATTCAATGAATGAAAAGTTGGGCAGTAGAAAAGTAGTCGTACCCATGAAACCTGACGAGATAGAAGCAATGGAAGAAGTTATTAAAACTTTGAATTGTGAAAGTCATTATCAATATGGTCAAATTGTAAGGTATAGACTTATGCTTGAATATGGATTTAAAAGTGAAGTCCTTTTGGATTTGAGATTGGAACAGTTTGATGAGGAAACATTATCATTAAATTTAGAATATGATGAAGATACTCACTTTAAACTGTTCTTAGACGAAGAATTAGGAAATATGTTAAAAAGATATTGTGAAATGAATTCCAAGAGGGATAGAAAATTGCTATTTACCAATGCAAATGGAACGAAGATAGTTTCTTCTCGGATAATGGATGAATTAAGAAAACGTGCAAAAGAAAGTTTTAATATCGCAGGATTTAGCTCCATGGCTACAGGACTGACAGGTGTACAAAAATTATTAGAAAAAGGAATGACTAGTGCTGAGATAAAAATGATAACAGGTTTTACAATACAAAAAATAGATGGTGTGGCCGAATATATGTTGATGGCACAAGATATTGAAAAAGTAATAAATGAAAAACTATCAGAAAAATAGTTCATTAAATTGGTAGGATTTGAAAAGTTTGTTGATAATGGTAATACAAAAGGGAAATGTACATTTTAAAATAATTCGTCGCAAAAAAACGACGAAAAAAGGATATGATAAATTTGAAACAGATGGCAGTATGATTGTTTGTTGTGTAGACATTGTAAATGAACTAATGGAGCTAGTGTTTGGGAAGGAGTGACACCGAATGATTGATATATACACAGAAAAAATAGATTCAAAGGATTGGATTATCAAGAACGACTTATTCTTTAACTTAAATACAAGTAATGAAGAAATGTCTGATAATGAAGTAGCATTAATTAAGCAAATCGATGATGCAAAATTGACACCAGACAAGCATATAGAAACCAAGTATGGATTGGGAACTATCCGTAATCTTTCTTCTGGATGTAAGACATTGCTCAATATAGTAAAGCATCCGGAAAAAGTGGTGTGCGTAGAGGAATGTGGACCGAATGTGCTTAAGGTGATATTTGCCATGGATAATATAAAGATTTATATGTCACGACCATCTCTTGCAGATATTCCGGATGATGCAATTATTAGATTTAATGATACGGATGTTGTGACAGGAAGTGCTGGATACAATGCGTGGTGGAGTAAGGAATATGAAAGGAGAGAGGCGAATGATTTATAATAAAATAGCATTTCAAGCAGATCCTTTTTCATATGATTTGGTGTTCGATGATCGTATTACTCTTGTTGGCGGAGATAGTGGTACTGGAAAGACGGTACTTTATGACATGTTGGAGGACTTGAAGCAAACCGAAGAATATAATGCAATTAAACTATTTAATTATAAATCTGAGGATGTACTAGAGAAATTGAAGCAGTGCAGAAACAATTTTGTTGTTATTGATAATGCTGATATTTTGATGGATGACGAGGTAAGGCGATTCATCAATTTTGAATTTTCGAATCAGTATATGTTATTCCTAAGAAATTGCGATGGACTGAACGTCTCAGATAAGAGTTTTAAGGTAATGAAGTTTGAGAGTAATATGATTACTTTAGAAGAGGAGTTGTGATATGAAGTATTTATGGACAGAGGACACAGGTGCTGGACTCCACTTCTGGAAGTTAGTCAATCAGCTTTTCTTTGATAATGCACTTGTAGTTGAAAGTAAAGAGAGTAACCAAGGCATCTTGTATTCCTTGACATCATTGAATGCAAAGGAAGAAGATGAATATTACATAGCATTTGATTATGTGCCGGATAATCAGGATATTCGAAATAAGTATCGCCAGTTGAAACAATTAGTGGAAAAGTCAGAAGCAAAGATTATTATTCTTGATATGATTTGTTTTGAATACTTTATATT
Organism: uncultured Lachnoclostridium sp.; assembly: GCA_945786935.1. Taxonomy (GTDB): domain Bacteria; phylum Bacillota; class Clostridia; order Lachnospirales; family Lachnospiraceae; genus HGM12587. The sequence goes on along the minus strand of CALZFY010000005.1, from coordinate 7,345 downwards.
GGCATTTGATAAGTTGGTGTCTTGGACTGGAACCGGTAAGACGGATAAGATAAAAATGCGCGAAGATATTCTTGCAGCAATAGAAGATCACAGAATAGATTTGTCAAAGATCAAGAATCAGACGACAATGCAGTATTTGTCTGGATTCAAGAGATACTCTACAGAGCGGGTGATGAAATCACTGGTAGGCGAATTTACACAAAATGAGAAGTGGTCTGTTAAAGGTCTGCTTATGGGTGAATGCTGGTATAAAGATTGTTGTGTATCTGTACATCCGGATAGTCTTAGGTGTGGAAAGCCAAAGGTTGAAGATGGTAATGAGAAAATGCGGATGTTGATACAGTCGGAGGAAGTACAGAAAATTTTATCTATTATTACAGGATAAAAGAAAGAGGGTGATAAACATGAACTTTACGCATTATGATTTAGGAAATCTTGGTAAAGGAAGAATAGTAGAAATTATATTACAAGGAAATGCAGCAAATGTTCAGTTAATGGATTCGTCAAATTTTAACAACTATAGAAATGGAAGACAATATCGTTACATTGGTGGCTTAGCAAAAAAATCTCCTGTACGTCTCCAAACGACACATTCAGGACATTGGCATGTGGCAATTGACTTGCGTGGAATGCGAGGTAATGTTAGAAGTTCTGTGAGAGTTTTACCAGAAGCATTGCCAGAAATTAGACAATTACCTCTAAATACAGTACCTTCGTTGATACATAATCGAGGCCTTGGTATAGATTTTGATGTAGACACAACACCAGAATATGATGTTTTTATTTCGCATGCTTCTGAAGATAAAGACGAGGTAGTACGCCCGTTAGCAACTGCATTGAGAGATAAAGGTGTCAAAGTTTGGTATGACGAGTTTGAGATGAAAATTGGAGATAGTTTACGAAGAAAAATTGATAAAGGTTTGGCTAATAGTAAATTTGGAATAGTAGTTATTTCAAAATCTTTTATAAAAAAAGGTTGGACAAATTATGAGCTAGATGGAATAATTACAAAGGCTGTCTCAGGTGAGCAAATCATACTTCCGATATGGCACAATATTACAAAAAAAGAGGTGATAGAATTTAGTCCATCTTTAGCTGATAAGTTAGCCCGTAATACCGCTATTAATACGGTTGATGAAATCGCTGATGAGATTGCTGAATTGATTTTGGATGAATAGACTTGTATAGGCTATAGCTGTTATAATTCTATATTTTATATTAGGAGGATGCATATGAGAAATGTATTTGTAAGTTATTCGCACCGATTAGATCAAGATGTGGTTGATGAGTTTAGAAGAAAATTTGGTAATGATAAGATGGTGTTTTCAGATCGTTCTTTGGAAAATAAAGATTTAAGTTATTTGTCAGATGATACAATAAAGAATAATTATATAAGGCCGCAATTGCGATTGTCTTCTGTTACAATTGTTTTGATTGGTGCAGAAACAGGAGGTAGATGGTGGGTTGATTGGGAAATTTATTGTAGTTTAAGGAAGTCTGCCGGAAATGAACGCAATGGTATTTTAGGAATACTTATTCCGAATAAGCAACATAATATACCTCAAAGAATATTAGATAATCCAGATAATAGTGAAATTATTACTATGCCCAAATCTGCAAAAGAATTGGAAGATGCTATAGAAAGAGTGTACTTGAAACGATATCACGCGCCAAATTTAACGAGACCATTAAGACAGCGTAATTCGCATATTTGATTATATATAAGGAGCATTAATATGACATTTAAAGAATTATTTAGAAAATGGGGATTAAATAGTATTAAATTGAAAGTTGGTTTTGCTGAAGTTGAATTTGGACCAACAGAGGATGATCAAACAGCTGCATGGGATATGTATGTAGAATTGATAACTCGTATTACAACTCAGCCATTAGATGATGCAACCGGTGATGAAGAAACGGCATTAAATAGTGTTTATCAGTTGTTCCCGATTACAAGGGATATATTAAAATCTAAAGGGCGTAATGCAGAGAATTTTACAAAAATCGCAGTAATAGTATTGAACCAAATAATTAGACCGTTTACAGCAAAATGGCATAAAAAGAAATTAAGTGGAGAATTTTCAAATGAAAATGAATGTATTCAGTTCAGAACAGAGTTAAAACAACTACAAGCAGACCTTATTTGTTATAGTAGATTATTAGCAGATATGGCTAAAGTAGAGGATTTAACATGCTTATTGGAAGAAGATGAATAGTAAAATGGGGGGATGAACTTGCCTGGAGTTACGAAACATATATATGACCACGAAATAAGAGATATTTTAGAAATGTGGAATAAGCAACTAAAAGAAATTTCAATGATATTACCACAAGAATATACGGAAAAAGATATAATTTCACTTATGAGAAAATATTATCCTCATGAGTGGATGTCGGTGATCTATAAGTATAATTACTATGAAATTAAAGATCGATATTTGAAAAAAAGGTTCGGGAAAAAGCGTTATTGTATGTTGAAACCAGAAAAATTATTTATAACTGTTTCACAATATAAAAAAATAATGAATCCAAATTTTAGAAAGCAGTATTTTATCAACTTTAATGAAGCCAGACAACAGAAAAATGCAGAAAAGCTATGGAATCATAGAAAGAGCAAGATAGAGAGAATTGATAATAAAATAAATAATGCTAAATTAAAAACCCAACAAATGACTCCGAAGTATATTGATGTTCTTATTGGTCTTTATGAAAGAAAGAGCACTTCTCAAAAAGACAAAATGTATATTATGGCGGAATTAAAAAAATATTATAATGACAAGGTTATTAATTTCTTTTTTAAAGTGAATGATACAGAATTAAATAAGCAATTACGTTGGATTGCATTTTACCATTTGCAAAGTTTTAATTATCAACCAAGAGCACGTAGGCAAAAATATATGCAGGTGCATACAAAAAATAAAAAAAGAAAACAATATTTAAAGAATGTATATCCAAATGAGAAATATGAAATTCCACAAAATCCAAATGAGTTAGAATACAGAATAATGAATTCAAAAGAGCAGAAAATTAAACGATATGATTATTTTATTTCTCATAGTAGTATGGATAGTAGATATGTGCAAGAGCTCATATTATTTGAAAATAAAAAATCTAAAAATGTATTTTGCGATTGGATAAATGATGCAGACTATTTAAAAAGAAAATTAGTGTGCAATGCCACATTGAAAGTAATAGAAGCGAGGTTGGAACAATCAGATGCGATTATTTTTGTGGATTCACCTAATTCCAGAAACTCAATTTGGTGTAAATATGAGCTTAATTACTTTTCAGAACTTAATCGACCAATTTATTGTATAAAGGTAGAAGATATAGAGTCTCGAAATTGGGATGCCCTTTATAGGATGAAGGATAAGTGGTATTATGACCCGGATTATAAGAAATACTCATTAGTTTAGGTTGCAAAGAATATATCCAAGGGGTATAATATCCATGTGGCAACAGTTTGGCAACGTCCATTCAGTAGGTCAAAATAAATAGTGTAATTGATATATAAATATGCCCCATATAAGACTAAAACTTAAACAAAATAAGTTAAGCGCAACCCGGGGCATAATGAGTTTGAATAGTAGCCACAAGTCTGGGAAGCCTTATAAACAGGGCGTTCCCGGACTTTTTCTTTTGCTCTGCTACTAAATTGCTTCTAACTGAAACTCTTCCGTTTTAAATCATTTTATTTCATAGAAAGTTTATTTTTGAGACATTGGGATTACTTTTCCTGATGCTGTTTTGATGTCTTAAATTGAGAAACAATCGCAAGAATTGACGACTGTTTATTGATAGAGTGATAATTTCTTGATATTATCGAGGATAAGACATATAGAAAAAATTATGGAAGCGGATGGAGAAAAATAGGATGATTAAATATTAAATGTGAATCAACCAGTAGAAAAGTCAACAAGGAAGATTATAGTATTTGATTATAGAAATTCTAGCATAGAAGAAAATTGTTTCGCGGATAAGAAGTAGTGAGGAATAGATGAATACAAGATATTATATGGTCATTATCAAGGGAGAAATAAAGACCTCTGAGATAATGTCATGTGTGTATAATAGAGATAAGCAGAAATGGGATGTGAAATTCAATAATGGGAAAACATACCCGTATGCATATACGAATGTAGAAAAGTTAACTGAGCCGGATGTTTTGAATCCTAACATGTATCGAATTAGCAGAGAAGGACGAGAGTTCTTTGATATCAAAGCAATATATGTATTTAGAAGTGGATGTGAGTCTTATTGGCATATTTGTTTTGGCGATGGCAGTGAAAGAGACTATCGTCGGAGTGAATTGCATATTATTGAATCCTGTCTTAGTCAAAGTCAGTCAGCAGATGTATTTGAATACATCAAGCAAATTGCAGGTTTGAGTGAGATTAAAAATGAAGAAACAGGGGAAAAGTTATTGGCTAAGAGATTTGAAAAGATATCATTTGTAGGCAGCGATGTAGGCTTAGCTAAATATTTAAATCCATCTTCATTACAAGTTGTAAAAATGAGACATGAATATATTCCGATTTTTCCGTTTGGATGCAATAATAGTCAGTATAAGGCTGTAAAAAATGCCATGGAGAATCAGATTAGTGTCATACAGGGACCTCCAGGAACGGGAAAGACACAAACGATATTGAATATAATTGCCAATATATTAATGCAAGGGAAAACGGTACAGATCGTATCTAATAATAATTCTGCAACAGAAAATGTATATGAAAAATTATCTTCTCCCAAATATAATTTAGGTTTTATTGCCGCAACATTAGGAAGTTCTAAAAATAAGAAATTATTTGTAGAGCATCAGGATGCCACTTATCCCGATTTTTCGTCGTGGAAAACGGAAGAAGATCCAGGTGTTTTGCAGAAGGGAATAGCAGAACAATCCAGTCAGTTAAAAAGTGTTTTTGATAAACAGGAAAAACTGGCGTGTTTAAGGCAGGAACTTTCACAGTTGGTTACAGAACAGGAATATTTTAATCAGTATGTCGAAGAATCAGATGTTAATACGGAAAGAATAAAGTTTAAGAAAAAACTATCCTCAAAGCATTGGATGGTACTGTGGCAGGAGTGCCAGCTGATCTCGGAAGAGAAAAAGGCAATAGGCTTCTGGTTTAAGATAAAAGCTTTATTAAAATATGGAGTAACCGATTGGGGCTTTTATAAGCAGGATATTTCAAAGATAATTACAACCTTTCAAGCAATGTATTATCATGCAAAGCAGGCGGAGTTGTCTGCGGAGATTGCAGATATTGAAAAGGATTTAAATAGTGATAATAAGAATTTGCTTGAGAATTTATGCAGTCAGTCAATGGTTGTCCTAAAAGACAAACTGGCAAGAAAATATGAAGTAAACAACTGTAGGAAAATTTTCAGCGAAGATAATCTGTGGAAGGATCCATACGATGTTCTGGCTGAGTATCCGGTTATATTAAGTACAACATTTTCATCAAGAAACAGCCTGAATTCAGATGTGGTGTATGATTACCTTATCATGGATGAGGCGTCACAGGTAGATATTGCAACTGGTGCGTTGGCATTGTCATGTGCAAGGAATGTTGTTATTGTGGGTGATACCAAGCAACTTCCTAATGTTGTTACAGATGATATAAAGGCCAAAGCAAAAGCTATATTTGACAGTTTTCATGTGAGTGAAGGATATCAGTATACAAACAGTTTTCTGCAATCCATTTTGGATGTTATGCCAAATGTAACACAAACATTGTTACGGGAACATTATAGGTGTCACCCTAAAATAATAAATTTCTGTAACCAGAAATTCTATCGTGGTGAATTGATTATTATGACAACGGATAAGGGTGAAGAGGATGTTTTATCAGTAGTAAAAACGGTAGCGGGAAATTATGAGCGTAACCATTATAGTCAGCGCCAGATAGATGTTATTAAAAATGAGATTATACCAAAATATGTTTCAAATCCGGAAGAAACCGGAATTATTGCACCGTACAAAAATCAGGTAGAAGCATTAAGCAAGGAGATAACAGATATTGATGCTGCTACAGTGCATAAGTTCCAGGGCAAGGAGAAAGAGAATATTATTTTATCTACCGTGGATGATGAAATATCTGATTTTGCAGATGATCCATATTTAATCAATGTTGCTGTATCAAGAGCCAAAAAGAAATTGATGTTGGTTGTAACTGGAAATGAGCAATCAAAAGAGCACAATATAACAGATTTGATTGATTACATTCAGTATAATAATTTTGAGGTTACTGAAAGCAAGATTTATTCGATTTTTGATTATCTTTACAAGCAGTATACTGAGGAAAGAAGGGTATACTTGCAGAAGCACAAAAAAGTATCAGAATATGATTCGGAAAATCTAATGTATTCATTGATAGAGGACATTATTTCCGCTAACAAGTATTCAAGCTTGGATGTTGTTTGTCATTTTCCATTGAATATGTTGATTAAGAATCCAGAACTATTAAATGAGCAGGAATGTCAGTATGCAATGAATCCAGCAACACATTTAGATTTTCTGATTTATAACAGAATTAGTAAAAAGCCTGTGTTGGCGATTGAAGTTGACGGATATGAATACCATAAAGAGGATACCGTTCAGGCTTCAAGAGATTTGTTGAAAAATCATATTATGGAGCTGTATGAAATTCCGTTACTGAGATTTAAGACTAATGGCAGTGGCGAGAAAGAAAAAATTATCGAGTTGCTGGATAAGTCGGTTTGGTAACGAAAATAAGAAAAGGACTGGGAGATGCTATTATGGCAGTATCATACAATAAATTATGGAAACTATTAGTTGATAAAAAAATGAGTAAATCAGAGTTGCGTAAAAAGGCAGAAATTGCTCCTAACACAATGACAAAGCTTCGCCGTGATGAAGATGTGAGCCTTACAATTCTTAGCAAAATCTGCAAAACCTTAAATGCAGACTTTGGGGATATTGTTGAGTATGTGCCGGATACAGAAATATGGGATTTGTATAACGAAAACAGAGAACTTCTGGGGAAAGATCATGTTAGGGGAGAGCAGTTACCGATAGATGGGTATCATCTGGTGGTGCATGTATGGATTCGTAATTCTAAGGGCGAGTACCTTATCTCGCAGCGTTCTTCAAACAGACCGACATATCCATTGATGTGGGAATGTGTAGGTGGTTCGGTTGTAAAAGGTGAGGATAGTTTATTAGGAGCAATCCGGGAGGCAAAGGAAGAGGTTGGAGTTGATTTGATGCCGGAAAATGGACAAGTTCTTTTTACAAAGACACGAAAAATCATTGATGGAAAAATATTTAACCTAGATTATTCATGGCACAGCCGTGAAAGTGGCTGAAAGCCGCATAGTTACT